>CBDVDB010000390.1:0-1554 GCA_965372625.1 uncultured Nitrospinaceae bacterium | reverse complement strand
CCGGGCCTTGCCCGGCGCCGGTTATTTTGTTTTCTGGACGATGATGCTGGAGTAGGCCTGCTTGTCGTCTTCGTACGCCTGGTAGCGGATAATTTTCATATCCTTGAAGGCTCCCAACAGTTCGTTGTCTTTCAGCAGCCACTTGGGATTGAATCGAGCGTGCTTCAGGTGGTCCATGTTATAGGTTTCGATGATGGCCATGCCGCCCGGCTTGAGGGCCTCCCTGATTTGCGGCCACAGGTCTCTCTGCATGTAGTACATCAGGAGAATCACGTCATAGGCGTTCTTCTCCAGTTGGTGGTTCTCCAGATCCACCACGCGGGTTTCGATTTTTACATTATTTTGCTCAGCGAGTTTGTGCGCTTTGGCGAGGCCTTTGGGAGAGATGTCCAGTCCCACCACCTCAAATCCCTGCGTTGCGAGATAGACCCCGTTGCGGCCTTCGCCCATGGCGATATCCAGCGCCTTGCCCTTGGGAAGCAGGTGGATGTTCTGGGTGAGAAAGGGGACCGGTTGCTCGCCGAAAATAAATTTTTCGGTGTCGTATTTTTTGTCCCAGCGTTCCTTGTCGCGGGGTTTGGCGTCCACCAGCGGAACTCCCGCCACGGCGGTAACGATCAGTAAGGCCAATGCGTTAAGAAGAAATTTTTTAAGGGGGGGAGCGAGACTCATAAGTGCCTCCGGTTCGATTTGATGGCCAGAATTGTACTCCAACCCCGAACCCTGTCAAGCCATTTACCCGTTTACTTGCCCGCCCGGAATTTGTAAACTTAGGTCCAATATGCAAACTCAGGCCGAGCGCCTACTCCTTCGGAGGTCTCCCATGCGGTGGTCCGGAAAGATTACCGGGTTTTTAATATTTTTAATTTTCAGCTTCCAGGCGTTTCTCCTGGCCAGTGTTTGGGCGGGCGATTCCCCTGAAATACAACCGGTGGCGAAATCCGCCGACCAGCGGTTTCTGGATTTTGGGGACGGCACCATCCAGGATACGAAATCCAACCTGATGTGGATGAAACTCGATACCTGGCAGGTCGAAAAGAAATGGATGAACTGGTACACCGCCCGGGAATTTGCGCAACGCATGAACAACAAAAAATTCGCGGGCTACGAAGACTGGCGCCTCCCGACCCCGAAAGAAGCGCAGCAACTCTATGACCGCCGCAAGCGCAACATCGACAAGGACGGCGACAAGGTATTCATCGACCGTATTTTCCCGAAAGGCGGCGGCTGGGGCACCTGGACCAGTTCCGAAAAGGGAGCCCAGGCCATCGTCGTCTCCTACAAGGACGAAGGCGGCCAAGCCTACCAGGATAAAATCAAGGGCCCCGACGCGTTTCTCCGTCTGGTGCGCGGCCCCGTCTCCTCGAAAAATTGAAGCTTTTGCCGGAAACTGGGTACTCCTGAATCACAGCTTCAACTGGAATTACTATCAAACACAGTGGGAGGGCTGTTTCAAAAAGGCCATTGATCGCAGGCTTCTTGATTAAATGCCTCAGTGATTGACAGAGTGACTCGGAAATGGCAAAATCCTAGCCAAATCCAAACAAAAATTTT
>CBDVDB010000389.1:0-1579 GCA_965372625.1 uncultured Nitrospinaceae bacterium | reverse complement strand
GGATTTTTCCAAGGGGAGGATCAACACCAACGGTTTCGCCGCCCTTAATGATGGTGACCGCCTTCACCATGAACGTGGCCGTGTTCCAGCTCTTCCTGGGTGGCGGCGCGAACTTCCACCACCTCAACCGCGAAATGCAGTGTCCGGCCAGCCAGCAGATGGTTGCCGTCGACCTGGACCTTATCGCCTTCAAGACCGGTAACGGTGAAAACCTGATCGTGCCCGCTCACTTCCGCGGAAAACTGCATGCCCTCCTGGATTTTAATGTCCGGTGGAAAATTGGAGCGTTCGATATCCATTTTGAGTCCGGCAACAAACTCGCCGTATCCCTCCGCCGGAGGCACCGTCACTTCCTTTTTATCGCCGACCGCCAAGCCTTCCAAAGCATTTTCAAGTCCGGGAACAATTTGACTGTTCCCATGAAGATAAGCAAATGGATTATCGGGGGTGGATTTATCCAGCTCCTGGCCATCGGAATCTTTCAAGGTGTAACACAGGGTGACAACGGCGTCCTTTTTAACCATCGGTGCATTCTCCAGGGGAAGGGGGGATTATATACAAACCCACCACATAATAAATGGGTAAAAAATAAATTGTATCGGTTTAACAGGCCTTCAAATTAATCCGCAGGGCGCTCCATCGTCGGGATGATTTCCTTCTCGGTCGCGGCGAATACCGACCATTGTTTGTCCAGCCGCTTGTTGCCGCATTGCGGGCATTGCGGCTGTTTCTTGCCCATCACCAACAGTTCAAAAGCGTGATTACAGTTTTTACAAATATACTCGTAAATCGGCATGGTTTGAAATATCAAGTTAGGTTGATGAAATAAATTCGTTTCGCAGCACCTTTCTATTGTAGCAAATCAGGCGGATTTGAACAGCGGCTTCATGAATATCAAGCCCAGAGCCGGGCCGAGGGCCAGTGGCGCCAGCCAGTATTGAGGCGCCAGCCATTCCGTCAATCCGCTGAGTAATTGAATGCTGACGATGGTGATGGCAAACCCGATACAGTTGGCGATGGTGAGGGCGGAGCCCACCAGTTCCTTCGGCGCGTACTGCGCGTTCAGGGTGGAAAACTGCGGCGAATCGCCCACCACCACAACTCCCCAGAAAATCAGAAAAATCAAATACACCGGCAGCGGCGCAAAGAAAAGCAACGGCGACAGCAGACAGCAGATACCGGAAGCGGAGAGTTGAATCGCCGCCACCCTCGCGCTTCCCTGTTTGAGCGAGGCCAATCCTCCCCAGATGCACCCGACACTTCCCGCCGCGATAATGCCGAACGACCAGAAAGGAATGTTCAACTCAAATTTCCCCCGGGACGCCTCGAAAAGCACCAGGGGGATGAAGGCCCAGAAGGCATACAACTCCCACATGTGTCCGAAATAACCGAACGCCGATGCGCGGAACGATCGCGATTGAAATATTCTTTTCAAAGCGCCGGGATGAAAATGATTGGCCTTGGACAAATACGGTCCGTCAGGAACCAGCGCCAGCATGAGCAGGCCGCCCAGACCGGCAATACCGGAAACGGTGAAAATGACCATCTGCCAGGGAAGCTGTTGCCCCATTCCTTTCAG
>CBDVDB010000388.1:0-1610 GCA_965372625.1 uncultured Nitrospinaceae bacterium | reverse complement strand
AACTTTTCCAAAATACTGCGGTACGCCAGACCTTATAAAAAAGGGATCGTGTTCGCTTTCCTGTGCCTGGCGATGACCTCGGTGATCACCCTGGTCCTGCCGTTGATCGTGCGCAATATGATCAACGTGGTGGTGGTGGACAAAAACGCCGCGGCTCTCAACAGTCTGACTCTGGACATTCTCGTGGTGATCGCGTTTCAGATGGTGTTCGGCATCACGCAGAATTATATTCTGGGTTTCGTCGGCAACCGCATGACCGCCGATTTCCGGATGGATCTGTTCAATCACATCCAGAGTTTGTCCCTGCGGTTTTTCCAGGATCGGCGGGTGGGAGAAATCATCTCCCGCATGAGCAACGATATCTCGGTGATTCAAAAAGCGCTGGTATCCATTCCCGTGGCGGTTCTGCGACAGACCATTACTTTGATCGGCGGGCTGGCCATCATCTTTTATCTGAATTGGAAACTGACGGGGCTGATTCTTATCGTTTTGCCGCCGTTGATGCTGTTCGCCCGCATTTTTGGTAAACGCCTGCGCACTCTGGCGGGGCAGGTGCAGGACCAGTTGGCCCGTGCCACCGTCGTTTTGGAGGAAGTGATTTCGTCGATCAAGGTGGTCAAGTCTTATAATCGCGAAGAATACGAAAAGAAACGGTTTGAAGAGGGTATCGAAACCGCCTTCGACGCCGAAGTGCAAAAGGTGAAGGTCTCCGCCTTCTTCGGTCCGTTCGTTTTGTTCCTGACGTTTCTGGTGTCCGCGTTACTGATATGGTATGGAGGACGGCAGGTCATGGCCGGAACCACCACGCCGGGCGAGCTGGCGGCGTTTTTCCTGTATGCCATTATCATCGCGGGGCCGATCGGAACTTTCGCGCGCCTGTACACGCAAATTCAGGAAGCGTTGGGGGCTATCCGCCGGGTTTACGAAATTATGGATACCCGTCCCCTCATCCGTGATCCCGAAAACCCGGTGACGTTCGACCGGATTGAAGGCGACATCGAGTTCGACCGCGTCTCCTTCGGCTACCAGAAGGGAACTCCTGTTTTAAAAGAAGTGTCCCTGCGGATTCGACCGGGGGAGCAAGTGGCATTGGTGGGACCCAGCGGCGCGGGTAAGTCCACCGTGATTCAACTGGTGCACCGGTTTTTCGATGTGGATTCGGGAACGATTCGTGTCGACGGCCATGACATACGTGAGACGGCGCTCAAAACGTTTTTGAATCATGTCGCGCTGGTGCCGCAGGAGACGCTGTTGTTCGGCGGAACCATTCGTGAAAATATTATGTACGGTAAGCTCGACGCGACTGAGGAAGAACTGGACCGCGCCGCCCGTTTCGCCAATGCGTATGACTTCATCAAAAACCTGGAACAGGGATACGATACCGTGGTGGGCGAAAAAGGGGTTAAGCTTTCCGGCGGCGAACGGCAGAGAATAGCCATCGCCCGTGCGCTGTTGAAAAATCCCAGAATCCTGATTCTCGATGAAGCCACTTCGTCTCTCGACAACCAGTCGGAAATGCTGATTCAGGATGCCTTGGATAATTTAATGGAGGGACGCACCACGCTCATTATCGCGCACCGGTTGAGTACGGTGCATAATGCCGACAAGAT
>CBDVDB010000387.1:0-1611 GCA_965372625.1 uncultured Nitrospinaceae bacterium | reverse complement strand
AAAATTGAGGAAGATTACTTGGCGGCTTGCACCAGCCAAACATGATATTTTTCCGCCGTCACATGATGCCAGAATACCGCTCCGATGTTGAAATGCACCAGCCAGGCGCCTTGATCTCCCTGCTGGCAGATTTTTTTCTGGTACCGGTCGGTGATTACGGAGATTTCTTCACAAGTGGTGGTGGACCAGTAATAGTGACCGCGCCCGTCATCAAACACGGGATTAATCCATGATTTCTGGCCGCTCACGTTTTTCACGCGTTCCTTATGCATCAGAGTTTTAAGCTCCGGCAGGGTGGGGAGCCGCCAGCCCGAAATACCTTTAACCTCAGCCCCTAATGCGAATTCGTTGGCTTTTTTGAGAGAATATTTTTTCAGGTCTCCCGTTTTGACCCAGGTCAGCTTGTTTACCGTATCGGTGACCGTTCCATTTTTATTGTCGACGAATTTTGGAGCCGGCAATTCCTCTAACTGTTTATCGGAAACCTTTCTACATTCAGCGAGCAGGGGCGCGGCGGCGGGGCATTGGTTCAAAATCTCAAAATGCCCCAGTTTTTTCATCATAGTGCAAACCTTCGCCTTGGAGCATTTTGCCCAAAGAGGTGAAGGCCAGGCTATCAGGACCACCAATATTACAAAAAGAATCCGCATGAATCCTCTCCTGCGCAGGAAAATGGAAGATCAAAACTCAAAGATTGTTCAGGGATACGTGAAAATCCCGGCCAGCATACAATATTTTCAGGGGAATATAAATGAATATTTAAACCGATTTAGACTGATTTAAAGGGCCAGCAGAGCCGCGTCCAGTTGCTCGAAGGCGGCTTTTCCCTTTAAGGTTAAAAGATACTCGGTCCCAACGATGGAATTGGCGGATGGGTCGAGATTGATGTTAATGACCGGCGCACCCTGCCGGGCGAATTCCAGCGCCAGATAGTCATTGGTGGGAATCGCGCCCGAACTGCCCACCAGAATCACCAGATCGATCGCCTTTCTTGCAAAATCATAAAAATTCCGTTCCTGCTCCGGGTGGCCGGTGTATTCGCCATCCCCGAACATCAGGATATGAGGACGGGCAATACCGCCGCAACGGGGACAGGCGGGATAATTAGATGCCTTCATGGTGGCGTGATCCAACTCGCACAGCGGCACCGATTCCTCCTGCCAGTAATCCGGCGAGCAGACATCCAGACACTGCAGCCGCCACATGGAGCCATGAACCTCCTTCACCTTGTCGGCGGGGCACCCCGACCGCAAATGATAGCCATCGGTATTCGTGGTATGGATGAAGCCGTCCTCCAGTCGTTCATCGATCCACTTATTGATAATCGTGTAACCCGCGTGCGGCTGGTTTTCATCGGCATTGCGGCGGCGCCATTCGTAGAACGCCCAGGCATGAGCGAGTTCGTTGCGGAAGGCCCACGGGCTGGCCAGGTCCTGCGCTTCCAGCCCTTTCTCCCTGAACGGCGGAAAATTGTTCCAATACCCCTCCTTGTCGCGGAATGTGGGGATATTCGAATCGGCGCTCATACCGGCACTGGTCAGAAAAATGATCCGCTGGGAATCGTGAATCAATTTGGCGCATTTGTCTATAATGGCTTCGCTCATGAATGTC
>CBDVDB010000386.1:0-1641 GCA_965372625.1 uncultured Nitrospinaceae bacterium | reverse complement strand
GAGGGCGGCGCCGAGGAAGTTGAGGAGGAACCCGGCGCGGGTCATCTGCGGGATGGTCACCCAGCCACTGCCGAACACGATGGCATTGGGCGGGGTGGCAACGGGCATCATGAACGCGAATGAGGCGGAGATCGTAACGGGGATCATGAGCATGAGCGGATGAAATTCCATTATGACCGAGGCGCCGGCGATCACCGTCAGCATCATGGTCGCCGTCGCGGTGTTCGAGGTGAGCTCGGTCAAAAACGTGACGCCCAGACATAGCGTCAGGATAACCATCCAGATGGGCAAGGCCTGAATACCGGACAACTGCAGGCCGACCCATTGGTCCAGCCCGGTGCTTTTGAATCCCGCCGCCAGGGCGAATCCGCCGCCGAACAACAGCAGAATTCCCCACGGCAATTTTTCGGATACGGTTTTCCAGTCCAGCGCAAAGTATTCCAATTTGCCGTCGCGTTCCATACCATGCGGGTAACCCAGCGGCACCAGCATCAATAAGAGGCCCATGAACATGGCGACGGTGGCGTCGTGAATATGCCCGCCCCACGGAAACAGTGAGGACCAGCCGGGAACGGTGAACGCGCCCAGGTCGATCGGCCTGCGAAAAATCCACAACAGGGCGGTCGTTAAAAATACCAGCGCGACAAATTTTTCGGCGCGTTTCATGGGCCCCAACCCCTTCAACTCTTCGGCAATCAAATCATCCGCACCGTCCCCAATCTCGATATCACGGATCGGGATACGGGTCACCCACCGGCACAGGTAGACCCACACCAGCGGTAAAAAGAGTATGACAATCGGCAGGGCCACCATCATCCATTGCAGGAAGGTGATATCCGGCTGATCGGGAAAACTGTTTTTGTAAATTCCGGCGAACACGATATTGGGCGGCGTGCCGATCAGCGTGCCCACGCCGCCGATACTTGCCGAATACGCCAGACCCAGCATGAGCGCCAGTCCGAAATGATGCTCCACCTGGTGGCGGGTCGACTCTTTACGCTCGCCTTTGATGCTGGCCTGCGAGGCGATTTGCTTGACCACGGCCATGGCGACGGGAAGCATCATCATGGTGGTGGCGGTGTTGGAAATCCACATCGACAAAAACGCGGTGGCTACCATGAATCCCAGAATGATCCGCGACGGGCTGGTGCCGACGCACCGGATGATCGTCAGCGCCACGCGTTTATGAAAATTCCATTTCTCCATGGCGAGAGCGATCATGAATCCGCCCATGAACAGGAACACCAGATGATTGGTGTAATGGGGCGCGACTTCCTTGCTGGGGAGAATGCCGAGAAGCGGATACAGGACGAGCGGCATCAGGGCGGTAACGGCCAGGGGAACCACTTCACCGACCCACCAGAGGGCCATCAACATGGCGACGGCGGCCATTCTCTGTCCGGCGGGGGAAACCCCATCCGGAGTGGGCATCACCAGCATCAGGATGAATAACCCCAGCCCGCCCACCTGCAGGATGACTTTCTTTTTCAGAACAAATTTTAATTCGTCCATCGCCGGAAGTGTAGCAGGCAAAATATTTTAAAACAATGACCTATTGAATCTAAACGAAGGGAGCGATTCAACCTTCAGGCGTGTTGTTTGAGGATGGCATCGAGACCGGCGGTGGACACGATATGCTTG
>CBDVDB010000385.1:0-1650 GCA_965372625.1 uncultured Nitrospinaceae bacterium | reverse complement strand
GGGAATGGCGGGCAGGTCGTTGTAACTGAGCTCGTAACCGGGGTAGGCGTATTCCAACAGAAGGTCGACCGCCTGCCGGATGGCGGCGACGTGGTATTTGCGCGCCGGGGCGCCGTCGAAATGCGGGTCGTTCTCCTCCATGGAGATCGTGCCGGGTTGGAGGTAGTTGAGGTAGAACGCGCCGAGAGGCCGAAACTTCGCCAGCGGTTCGTCTTCCGGACAGGAGTTAACGATCACCATATGGATATCCTCGCCCGGGGTGGAGTACACCTCGAACAGGCCGCCCTCCTGAATAGTGTGGCGGCGGCAATAGTCGAGAATCCTCTGCGCGTCCTGAACGGAGACTTCTTTATAAACGATGTGCATGCGGACCTCAGAGAATGTTTGGGTTCCTCCGATTATGGATTTAGAGGCTCCGGTTTGCAAACAAATAAAATAATGGTAGGGTGGCCTCTGTAAGGCTTCCAGTCCGATTCCGGGCCATTTTCAAACCCAGCACATGGAGAGACGCACTATGAGTCGCCGATCACTCTTCAAAATTGCCGGTGCCGCGCTGGTGGTTCTCCTGTTCATCGCCGGCCTGGTTCCGGTGGCGTCGGCGGATCCCGGCGAGCAAAAAAACAGGGACATCCGGAAACTGCTGAAGGTGTCGGGCATTTACGATCAGTTGAATCTCGTGAAGGACAATCTGCTGAACCAGTACTCCATGGGGTTCGCGGGCGGTTATCCCAAAATCCCCGACGCCTTCTGGGAAGAATACTACCAGCTGATCGGGCAGGAGGACGTCGACGTCCTGGTGGACAAAATCATTCCGGTGTACGACAAAAATATGTCGCACGAAGTGGTGCGCGAACTCATCAAAATGTTTGAGACGCCGTTCTGGCAGGAATGGAAGGTGAAGATGCCCGCCATCAGCCGGGAGGCGGGGCTGATCGGCAGTGAGTGGGGGCAGGGTCTGCTCCAATCGGATGATTTCAACAAAAACCTGAAGGCGCTGATCCAGAAACACAATCTCGAAGGTTTGAATAAAAATTAAACGCATGGCGGAACCGAGTATTCTCTGGAGCTTCACTGATGTTTGAGAGCCTTGAAAGTATCTTTGAAATCCCCATCGCCGAGAAGGACCAGAAAAAGGTAGCTCAGCTGATTCAGTTTATCGGCAAACTGTCACTCAAGGGCGGCGGCAAGGTGCCGCTCCTGCATATTCTGACTATTGCCGGATTCGATAAAAAAGAAGGAGTGCGTATTCAAAAAATGCGCGGCGACCTCATCCTGATAAGCGAGAAGGGAAAACTGGAGGGCCTGTTCCTCAACATCGGCAAGAAACTGCGGGAAAAGCTTCTCGATGTGCCCCTCACGCCGGAGATCATCGGCAAGAAAAAAATCAACGGAAAATTTAAAGTTGCCAAAAACCAGCTGGACCTCACTAAAATCCAGGGCCTGACCGTTATCAAATCCCTCGGCGAGGACCTGTTCGACCTGAAATTCAAAGTCGAAAAAGTCATCCTCACCCCGAAGACCGTTGCCGTGATTTAGATTCCAGTCATGTCTTTCGGGATTTAATTTTCAATCCAAATTCTTTCGGATATTTTTTCCGGTAATAAAACCAGCCTGAAATGTAAAACAAGATGCCGAGAACACCCAACACAA
>CBDVDB010000384.1:0-1651 GCA_965372625.1 uncultured Nitrospinaceae bacterium | reverse complement strand
GAAACGCTTCATACCAGACCTCCTTGGGATAGGGATTGAATATTATTTCTCAAACCTGTAAAAGGTAAAACCAGCGTGACGCTGGACTCAATTTCGCTGGGGCGTCAGGGTGTAATCAATGAGTTAATTTCGCCAGCCAAGGTTTTAAAATTATCTGCGGCGATTCGCCGCCCGGCGCAACGCCGGGACGATTCGCCGCAGTTTATCAAATTGGAATAAAAATGTATAATCTCACCACAATCTTTCGCGGGCGGCATTTTTATCCGCTGATTTCATTGGTTTTGCTCCTCTGGGCAAGCGCGGGATGCGTTTCCGGCCCGGTGGATCACGTGCGCCCCCTGCCCCCGGAAAGTGGAACGCCCGCCGCTCCTGAAGGGTGGCAGCCCGACGGCTACCTCGAAGCCATCCCCCCCCTGCCGGCAAAGGGATACCATCTGCAGACGCTGGCGAAGGACGTCTATTTTTTCTCCAACGGCGTCTACAACACGATGTTCATCGTGACGCGGGAAGGGGTGATCCTCACTGATCCCATTCGCGGCGCGGGGCCGCTGTTGCAAAAAGCCATCCAGGAAGTGACGATGCTGCCCGTGAAGATCATGATCTACTCCCATCCGCACCTGGATCATATCGGCGATGCATCGCTGTTCGCCGGGAACGGAGTGAAGATTATCGCGCACAAGGAAACGCTATTGCTCCTGCAACGGTATAAAGACCCGGCGCGGCCGATCCCGCAGATCACCTTCGGCGAAAAGTCCGTCATCGAGCTGGGCGGGGTGCGGGTCGATTTGATTTATACCGGCGCCGGGCATGGCGCGGGCAATATCATGATCTATTTGCCACAGAAACGGATACTGATGTTCGTCGATGTCGCCACGCCGAAGTCGGTGCCGTTCAAGAATTTTGCCACGGTCGATATCTATGGCCAGGTGGTGGGATTGAAACGGGCCCTGCAGTTGGACTTCGAGACTTACGTCGCCGGCCACCTGTACCGTCCCGGCAAGCGCGCTGAAATGGAGGAGGTGTTGAAGTATTACCTGGCCGCCAAACGCGCCAACGCCGCGGCGATGCGGCGGGTGTCCATCCGCGAGGTGATGCGGAAGTCGCTCTCGAAGGATATCGAACGCAAGATGGGCGAATACTACGAGGCGGTGGCGGAGGAGTGCTACCGTCTGCTGAAACCGGAATGGAAACCCCGCCTGATGGGCTTCGAAGCCTTCGCCCGCGGCCATTGCGACACCTGGACCGCCTTCCACCGCACCCACAAAGCCCCTTAACCAAGCCTCCATTTACCACGGAGGACACAGAGACCACAGAAAAAACCTGAAACCAAATTAACCACAGATGAACACAGATGGACGCAGATGAAAACCGATATCCTTCACTTCGTTCAGGATGACAAAATGATATTGAGTGTCATTCTGAGCGGAACGTAGTGAAGCGAAGAATCTGGGTTTTAAAGTTACCAGCGGAGGTACTCCGCCCGGGCCTTGCCCGGTTGGGTCCAGCGTCACGCTGGCGGGCAGGGGTTGACAGGGGGACTATATTAGTAAGTAGGGAAGGGGAGTTGCCATTTCCTTCCTTGGGAATATGTTTGGGGGTATGGGAAAATGAAGCGCTGGATAGGCATAGTTGCGTTGCTGTTGGGGTTGCC
>CBDVDB010000383.1:0-1656 GCA_965372625.1 uncultured Nitrospinaceae bacterium | reverse complement strand
ACGGACAGGAGCTTGGCTTTTTCCACCGGCTTGACCAGGTAATCCTTCACCCCTTTACCCATCAGGTCAACCGCCATTTCCGTATCCGGGAATCCGGTGACGACGACTACAGGAATGCCGGGGGCCTGGTCACGGAAAAAAGCAATACATTCCAGGCCGTTAACTTTAGGCATGCGAATATCACATAAAATCAACCCGCAGTTCACCAAATTATCTTCGGAGTTTAAGATCTTAATGGCTTCTTCGCCGTTTTCCGCTTCCAGCACATTGTAATTGGCTGATTCGAGTTGCAACTTAATCGCTTCCCTTACATCTTCCTCATCTTCTACGACCATTATTTTTCCTGTTGTAGCCATTTGACCCCTCCAAAGATTTAAAAATTACATTTAATTAATAAGTTTTCATTGTAGGACATTCATAACAATTTAAAGGTCTGAAAATTCATCATTTACCGATTGCCAACCGTCAAACGAAACAGCCGACGCTCTCACCTGAGGATGGGTGAGAGAAGCCATCGGGAACCTCCAAAATAGACTCCACCTCCTTATAAAGGGGAACCTGGGAGAGCCCATCAAAAAGCCATTATCAATGGTGGGGGAACCATCTGGGCCGGATTGTATATCAGATTTGGCTCAAAAGTAAACTCCAATTTTTTCCGGAGTTCCAACCACTCCCTTTCAGAGACGATGCTCATCTGTCTTCAAGGTGCAAATTTTGAAAAAGGGTTGTATTTTATGGGTTTTTTATCCTAATATTAGCCAATCGTTGCTCCTTTATATGGGGTCCCTACCGGATTTTAAGAATAACTACGGAACAGTTGTATTTGATAAAAGGTGAAATTCCTTTTCCCTGAGGATGGGTATGGGGCCTTACCAATCCATTTTTAAAGCTGCCAGCCGGCCAAGTCCAATCTTCCTTCTCGGAGGTTTGCTGGTTCTGCTGGCGATCCCTTCCCTGGCGTTGGCGCAAACCATTCCTCCGGCCGGTCAACCCGGTATTGTCGAAAAATCCCTTGAGGAGTCACGCCCGGAATTACCTCTTCCAGATATTACCCTTCCTTCGATTACCATCGAGGACAGCCGCGAAATTAAAGATGCCGGGGCGGGCCCCAGTTTTATTATTCAAGGCGTCAAGATCGAGGGGAACACCTTGTTTGAAGAGGACGAGTTGAAGGCTTTGATTGTCATTGAGCGAGGGATGAGTGTGACGCTGGGAATCCTTAACCTGATGGCCCAGGAGATTACATCCTTTTATGGCAAGGCAGGCTATATCTTGACTCAGGCTTATATTCCCGAACAAGAGGTTGTGGACGGGATAGTTCTGATTCGGATCCTTGAAGGGAAAGTCGGGGATATAGAAGTTTCCGGCAACCAGGATTTTGACAGTCAGGATATTATTGACCGGATGAAGCCGGTTCAGGAAGAACCTGTATTTAAGGAATCTACCCTTGAAAAGTCCCTGCTGGAGTTAAACGCCGCTCTGGGGCTCCAGGTCAAGGCGATTCTGAAACCCGGAAAAATGATGGGGACCTCGGATTTGGATATTCAGGTCACCGAAACGCGTTCTTATAATCTTTCGTTTGATGGAGATAATTATGGGTCTCGGTTTACCGGAACACAGCGGTTCGGTTTAACGGGAACGGCAGGGAATTTGCTG
>CBDVDB010000382.1:0-1715 GCA_965372625.1 uncultured Nitrospinaceae bacterium | reverse complement strand
ATAGAAATGAAAAAAGTGATGCTGATTTTTCCGCCGGAGTGGGTGCCCACTGCCCCCTACCTGGCTCTGCCCAGCCTGACGGCGGTCCTGCGCCAGAACGGTATCGAGGTGGTGCAGAAGGACATCAGCGTCGAGGCGTTCGATCATTACTTCACACAGGAATTCATCGAGTTCATCAGCGGGCGTATCCATAACCGCCTCAAGGAACTGCGCGTCAAAAAGCGGGAGCAGGGCCTCAACACAGAGGACAAGCGACTCAAGGACATGCTCACGCAGTACACCTTTGCCGACCTGCCGCACCATATCGAAAAAGTCCGGCGCGCCAAGGAGATTGTCCGCTCCGAGGAATTTTACGAAGTTGACAAACTGGAGTGGGCGCTCAACGCCTTCCGCGAAGTGATGGAATTTATCTCCGCCGCCTATTTTCCGGCGGCGATTCATTTTTATCCGGTGGAGAGCAACCTCAACAAGTACCGGCCGTGGGTGTCGGAGGATCTGTTCAAGGCGCCCAGGGACGAGCACGTCAATATCTACATCGACCTGTGCCGGCAGTTGGTGTTCCCCGCTATCGAGAAAGAGCAGCCGGACGTGATCGGCATCTCCATCGGCACACCGGTGCAGTTCATGTCGGGCATGACGTTCTGCCAGATGATCCGCGAGAAGTACCCGGATATCCACATTACCGTCGGCGGCAATATCACCACCCGCCTCAAGGATGAGATCAGTAAGAATAAGAAATTTTTCGAGCAGGCGTTTCATTCCATGATCTGTTACGAGGGCGAGCACGCCCTGGTGGAACTGGTGCAGACGCTGGACGCGGGCCGGCATTGGTCCGAGGTGTCCAACCTGATCTGGATGGACGATGCGGGCACGGTGCACGTCAACGAAAAACTGTATACCGAGCAGGTGAACGAGTTGCCACTGCCGGATTTCGACGGCATCCCGTGGGAGAAATATTTTTCGCCGGAAAAAATCGTTCCCTACCTGGGAACGCGCGGTTGTTACTGGGGCAAGTGCACGTTCTGCGACCACGGCGCGGGATACATCGATCAGTTCCGCGCCAAACACGCTGACCACATCGTCGAGGAACTGGCGGAACTGAAGGCGAAACTCAACGCCAAACATTTCCTGTTCACCGATGAATCGTTCCCGCCGGCGTTGTTCAAGAAACTGCCGCCGATGATGATCGAAGCCAATCTCGACATTTACTGGACGACGCTGATCCGGTTCGAGTCGTTGCTCATCGAGCCGGAGTTGTGGGACACCGCCGCGAAATCCGGCTGCCGTTCGCTCTATTTCGGGCTGGAGTCCGCGAACGAGCGCATCATTAAGCTGGTGAAGAAGGACACGAATATCGACGTCGCCATCAAGAACCTCAACGAAGCCAAACGGGCGGGCATCTGGAGCCACGTCATGGGCTTCTTCGGCTTCCCCAGCGAGACCCAGGCGGAAGCGGAAGACACGCGCCGGTTCCTGCTCGACCACCACGACATCATCCACTCGGTCGAAATGTATTTCTTCGTGCTGTACAAACACGCGCCGGTGTGGGACATGATGGAGGAAACTAAAATCAAAGTGCAGGAAAACCCGGAGCACGACCTGGCGCTCGATTATTACTACACGCCGGAGTCGGGCCTCACCATTCCCGAAGCGATGGAGCGGTATCAGAATTTTTACAAGGACGATTTCGATCCGTGGGCCATGCGCATCAACGC
>CBDVDB010000381.1:0-1735 GCA_965372625.1 uncultured Nitrospinaceae bacterium | reverse complement strand
TTCGGGGGGGTAATAATTGTCATTTAATAAAATCGATCGCTCTTGCTTGCTGGCTTAGAGAGTCATACCGGGTTGCGTATGGAATCAAGGATCAAGATGATTGCCGGAAACGAGTTTCCCGGCCGCTACGCGCGGGGCGAACTTTAAAACCTTAAATTGCGCCCAGTGATTACTGCTGGTAGTTAACCGTCAGCCAGATGCTTCCCTCGCTAGAGGGCCCGGCAGATTGGGGTCATTATAGCACACACAGAAACCCGGAACAGGGAGCAAGGAGCAGGACAAACAGGAAGGAAAACCCAGATCCTTCGCTGGCGCTCAGGATGACAAATTGAACATATCTTGTCATTCTGAGGACCGAAGGAACGAAGAATCTGGGTTTTGCTTTGCTCCCCCTTCTCCGAAGGGGGCTAGGGGGCTTCTTCCTTTTTCTGTAGTTGCCCCATTTATGGGGCTCCTTAAAAAACCGCCCGATGAATCGGGCAACTACAAAATAAGGAAAGGTATCATCAACCACCCCCAGCCCCTCCTTTAAAAGGAGGGGAGGGCATCAACAAAAAAAACGCCCCCGGGAATTCCCAGGGACGCTTGTAAAGAAACGAAAAATTTAACCTAACAACTGCAATACCGTTTGCGGGATCAGGTTGGCCTGCCCCACCATGGCGGTGGCCGCTTCCACGAGGATCTGGTTCCGCGTGAGCAGAGCTATTTCCGCGGCGATGTCCGCATCCCGTATCTGGGATTCGGCGGCCGTCAGGTTTTCTATCACCGAAGCCTGGGTATTGATGATCCGCGTGAACCGGTTTTGCACCGCGGCGGTTCCTGCGCGGATGGTGATCACCGTGTCGGTGGCCGTATCCAGAGTGCCCAACGCGAGCAGTGCGTTGGCGGCGGTGGTGACATCGATGGCGTTGACGCCCAGTTGGGTTGAATCGGCGCCCGCGGCCGGAATGGCGCCGACGGCGACCAGATCGATCTCGCTGTTGGCGGTGTCGTCGACACCGAAATGCACGATAAAGGTAGCCAGCGATCCATCGAGCAACGGTTGGCCGTTGAATTCGGTGGCGGCGGCAAACCGGTCGATTTCCGCGATCATGGCGTCCACTTCAATCTGGAGCAGGACCCGTTCGGGGTCGCCGATGGTGGCCGAAGCCGCCTGGGCGGCCAGTTCGCGCATGCGGATGATCATATCCGTTTGCTCGTTGAGGGCCCCTTCGATGACGTTGATCATCGACAGACCGTCATTCAGGTTACGCAAACCCTGCTGGAGTACGCGGATGTCGGACCGCAATTTTTCTGAAATGGCCAGTCCCGCCACGTCGTCGGCGGCTTTGTTGATGCGGAGTCCCGAGGACACGCGCTCAATGGATTGGGCCAGGCGCAGGTTATTGATTCCCAAATGCCTCTGCGCGTTGAGTGATGTGATGTTGTTAAAGATTCGTACTGCCATGGTTCATCCTCCTTGATATGGATTACTTCTTATGTTTTTTCCAGCCTCCATGCCGGAACCTTGTTTGGCGATGCAAAATTTTTGGGTGAGGTCCGGGTCCAGAACCCTTTAGACCTTTCACCTGCATTTCGTATCGGGCGCTGGGCGAATTCCTTGATGTTTTTTTGGCGGCGTTTCGGGGGGCGAATTTTAACGGGTTGAATATCAGTGATTTACGCTGGGATAGAATTTACCGCAGAGGGCGCGGAGAACGCGGAGAAACCCGGAACAGGGAACAGGGAACAGGGA
>CBDVDB010000380.1:0-1744 GCA_965372625.1 uncultured Nitrospinaceae bacterium | reverse complement strand
TCCGTACTGCCATCATTGACGACTATAATTTCCCCGTCGATCGCGAAAGAATCCAAAGCATCCAAAGTATTTTGCAGGGCCAGGGAGATATTGGCCTCTTCATTTAAGGAGGGCATGATGATCGTTAAGGTCAGCTTATGGGTTTGGTTTTCTATCTGATTCATGGCCGGATTCTCCCTGAATGGGATAATAAATGATTAAAGGCCGTTTCCCCGTGGTCCGCCTCCGCCCAATGGGCCGAAGCTACGCGGGATTATTTTTGTTTTCGCAAATCACGTCCAGGATGCAGTGGCAAATAGAGTGATGCAGGATTTCCACCGTGCCATAATTGCCGGAGGGGACATAAAAATTCAGATCGCCCAGAGTTCTCAGCGGGTTCTCCTCCTTGAATCCCGAAAAGGTAATGACCGTGCAGTTTTTTTTGCGTGCCGCTTTGATTCCGTTATGGATGTTCACCGAATTTCCGGAACTGCTGATGGCGAACAGGAAATCTCCCGGGTCCGCCAAAAACTCCACCGGCTTTTCGAAAACATGCTCATAACCGAAATCGTTGCCGATGCAGGTGAGCAGCGCGCCATCGTTGAACGCATGAGCCTTGAGCCCCCCCGCCTTGGTGTAATCCGACGCCATATGGCTGGAGATGGCGGCACTGGCGCCGTTGCCGATGAAAAAAATCCGGTTGTCCGCTTTTCCCGGATCGGTAATCAGTTGAACGGCGGCTTCGATTCCTGCCTCCAGACTCAGGGATTCACCGTTTGCACGGGTGGCCACGATGGACCCCATGGCATCTTTTAAATGATCATAAAAAGACCCGACCATTTTTTGCATACGTGTTTCCTTATCTCGATTTGGTAAGCGAGTGGATAAACTCAAGGAGCTCATGTTTTTCCACGGGCCGCTTGTTGCAGACAATCTGCACCGCCAGGGCCCCGACGGCATTGCC
Organism: uncultured Nitrospinaceae bacterium; assembly: GCA_965372625.1. Lineage (GTDB taxonomy): Bacteria > Nitrospinota > Nitrospinia > Nitrospinales > Nitrospinaceae > SZUA-226. The sequence goes on along the minus strand of CBDVDB010000380.1, from coordinate 801 downwards.
GATAAAAGACACCAGGTCCATCGGCATGCCCTGCGCGACACACGGAGCGGTAAACGCAAAAAACGCGTCACCCGCGCCAATGGTGTCGACCACCTTAGTGGAAAATATAGGCGTCCGGGACACCTCGCCTTTTGGGTTGATTCCGATCGCCCCCTGTTTCCCCAGCGTGACGATCAAGTGATCCGCCTTGATCTGCTCTTTGGTTTTTTGGGCGATCAGGTCGATGGCCGAAATCTTGTCGTGCGCGGCCAGCCGGACTTCGGTTTCATCCAGGCACACCAGATTCGCATTGTGATATTTGGTGATGAGATTATAACCCGAATTGGCGGCATTGGTTTGCGTGTTGACCGCCAATATTTTTGATTGACTGCGAAGCGTTTCGTAAATGTTCTGCGTGATAAACCCATGACCAAAATCGGACAGTAACACCAGATCGAAATCGGCGAGGCAGGATTCCAGGTAATCGATGATTTCACGCTCCAATTCTTCGGAGACCGGAGCGTCGTTAAGATAATTGACCTCAAACAGTTTCTGGTTCAGGTATTGATGAACGAAACGGGTTTTGGTGACCGTCGGGCCGTCCGGACGATAAAAATATTTCGCGTTGATGTTGGGTTTCAGATTGTCCTGAATATATTGATCGCGCGGGTTGTCCTGGCCCAATAAAGTGACCAGGCGCACTTCCTTGCAGATTCCCGCTACATGATTGGCGATGGCAAAACTGCCGCCCGCGAACACCTCGTTGTCCATAAACCGGTTCACCACCAGGTTGGCCTTGGCCGCCTTGCCCATCGGCTCGCA
>CBDVDB010000379.1:0-1820 GCA_965372625.1 uncultured Nitrospinaceae bacterium | reverse complement strand
GAAAGTCCTGACGGAACTCGCTTCGTGGTTGCGGGAAAGACATTACGAACTCCTCATGGCGCAGGATACCGCCGGGATCCTCGGCGAATCCTCCGGCATCCCAAAGGAAGATATTCCTTCCACAGCCGATCTGATCATCGTGCTGGGGGGCGACGGTACCCTGCTCAGCGTGGCGCGGATGACGCATCCATTCGATGTGCCCATCCTCGCGGTCAACCTGGGAAGCCTGGGTTTCCTGACCGAGGTGGCCCTGCCGGAGCTGTACGGCACCCTCGAACAGGTGCTGAAAGGGGAATCAACCATCGAACGGCGCATGCTGTTGAATGCTTCCCTCAAACGGGACGGGAAGGCCGTCCGCAATGGTTTTGCTCTGAACGATGTGGTGATCAATAAAAGCGCCGCCCGTATCGTTAACCTTGAGGTGCATGTCAATGGTCAGTACATGACCTCCTACCGCGCCGATGGACTGATCATCGCCACGCCCACGGGATCGACCGCGTATTCGCTCTCGGCCGGGGGACCGATCATCCACCCCAGCATGAACGCGCTGGTGCTGAGTCCCATCTGCCCGTTTACCCTGACCAACCGGCCGATCGTGATCCCCAACCAATCCGCGCTTGAAGTACGGCTCATCACCGAAGAGGAGGTGCAGGTGACGCTGGACGGGCAAAGCGGGTATCCCATGTACCGCGACGATGTATTGGAGATCAAACAGGGGCCGGCACCGGTCAGCCTGATCCAGTCCAAGGACAAAAACTATTATCAAATACTCCGCCAGAAACTTCACTGGGGGCGGCCGGCGGACGACCGGAAACCGGGCCCATGACCCGGAGGACCGCCCTCTCCCACCCACCCTTCCTGCCTGAAAACTTATGACCCCAAAAACCAACCAAAGCATTGAAGCCTGCGGCCACACGGTGGACATCGGCGCCCCGGTGGTGCTGTGGCACTCATCCAAAGGTTACGTCTGCCCTCATCAAAGAGGGCGCCGCCACTGCTCTCAGCATGATCCCCAATTGAACAGCGGACCGACCCGCGCGGAATCCCGGTATAAAATTAAAGATAAAGAAAAGGCTTACGAGGAATTAAAGAATACCGTGTACCAGTTCGTCCTGCATTACGACGTCTGCTACAGTTCCCACCACTGCCATCAGGTTCTGAAAAACAGCAAGTTCATGGGCAGCCATTTCTATCTGGACCTCGACGGCACCATTTACCAGACGTGCGATCTGTACTGGAAAACCAACACCGCCCCGGCGGACGACCGCCAAGGCAACGAACGCGCCGTGCATATCGAAATGGCCAACCTCTCCTGGCAGGCGCGGGCGGAGGAATCGACTTTGTATCATGCCCCGAAAGATCTCTATCGCAACGTGAACGGGCGCTGGCGCCTCGACCTGCCGGAAAAGTACCGGAAGAAATTGCGGACGCCGGATTTTGTGGCCTATGCCGCCCGGCCCCACGGCGAGCGCGGTTACTTCAGCCGGAAGATCAACGGACGGACGGTGCGCATGTGGGATTTTACCGAAGAGCAATATCAGGCCCTCATCCGTTTGTGCCGCGGCCTGAACCAATTGCTGCCCAACATCGCCCTCAAGGTGCCGTTCAATAAAGAAAAGCAACGCACCCCCCTCGGCAAAATCAAAAATTTTGCCGCGTTCAAGGGAATCCTGGGACACGCCCACGTCCAAAGCGGAACCGGCGACGGAGTCAAAAAAAAGTTCGACCCCGGCTCGGCGTTCGATTGGGGACGCCTGCGCCGCTCCTTCGCACGAGAAACAAAGCCGGCGAAACGCCGGCCAGCGTGACGCTGGACCCAA
>CBDVDB010000378.1:0-1837 GCA_965372625.1 uncultured Nitrospinaceae bacterium | reverse complement strand
ACATTTCAAATCAACTCGGCGGATTTTGAGCCGGCGTACATGGAACTGTTCCGGACGGGAGAGCTGTACCGCCGGTCGCGTATGGCTCTTAAGGCGCTGGCGGACTGCAAGGTGTGCCCGCGGGACTGCGGGGTGGACCGCCTCAACGATGAATGGGCGTTGTGCAAGACGGGGCGCCATGCCTGGGTGTCGAGCCACTTTCCGCATTTCGGCGAGGAGGACTGCCTGCGCGGCTGGAACGGCAGTGGCACGATCTTTTTCTCGATGTGCAATCTGAAATGCGTGTTCTGCCAGAATTACGACATCAGTCAGCGCAAGGACGGGGTGGAAACGCGGCCGGAGATGCTGGCGCAGATGATGCTGGAATTGCAGGAGAAGGGATGTCACAACATCAATTTCGTGACGCCGGAGCATGTGGTGCCGCAGATTCTGGAGGCCCTGCCGCTGGCCGTGCAGATGGGTTTGCGTCTGCCGCTGGTGTACAACACCGGCGCTTACGATTCGCTCGACAGCATCCGGATGATGGACGGCATCGTCGACATCTACATGCCGGATTTCAAATACTGGGATGAGGGGTTGTCGGCGAAATATCTGAAGGCAAAAAATTATCCGCGGGCCGCCAGGGCGGTTATCATGGAAATGCAGAGGCAGGTGGGCGATCTGGTGTTTGACGAGAGCGGCCTGGCCAAACGCGGGGTGCTGGTGCGCCATCTGGTGATGCCGGACAACGCGGAGGATTCCCGAAAAATCATGCGGTTTCTGGCGCAGGAAGTGTCGCCGCACACTTACATCAATATCATGGATCAGTACCGTCCGGCGTGGAAGGTGACGGCCCACCGTTACCGGGACATCAACCGGCGGACCACCCCGGAGGAACACCGGGAGATCCTCCGCATCGCCAGTGCGGCGGGGCTGTACCGGTTCGACACGCGCAACCCGGCGGCGCATCTGCCATTCACACTGCCTTAAAGCCTGCAGGATTTGCTGTTTGGGGGCTCACCCTTGCCGTCAATAAATTATGGCTATCCTTGTAAATAAAGAACAGATATCCAGGGACTGGAAAGATCGGGGGTTTTCGTGCGATACATGGGCCGACCCCCCGGGGCAGGTCTGGCAGGATTACGTGCACGCGGTGGACGAAGTCATTATTCTGGTCGATGGCAGGATTGAGATCGAAATGGACGGGAAAATTCTGCGCCCCGAACCCGGTCAGGAGATATTTATTCCCGCCAACGCCATACACACCCTGCGCAATACCGGGGAAGTCACAGCCCATTGGCTGTACGGCTACCAGAAATATCAAATATAAAATTTCTTCACTGGAAACCCGACCGGCGTTTTCCGAACTTGAACAAACTGCCAAATTATTCCCAAAACTGCTTGCCTTTGTTCCAGGAGACTATTAGCATGAGAAGAATTAAGACAATTTGAAAATTCAGACGTTAAACTGCAATCAAAGACAGGAAATTTTTATGGGCAAGAAAAAAATCAAGAACCCCTGGGACCAATGTAAAAAATGTTTGCCGGCGAAATGCTGCACCTACTTCTCCCTGGAAGTGGACGAACCTGAGAACCGCAAGGATTTCGAAGCCATGTTATGGCAAATCGCGCATAAGGGGGTTTCGTTTTATATTTACCGCAAGGCCTGGTACATCATGGTGGATTCGATTTGCAATTTTCTCACTCGGGACAACAAGTGCGGCATCTATGAAACCCGACCCTACATCTGCAAGGAACATAGCATCGACTCCTGTGAGTATACCGAGGCCGAAGGAGATTACGGATTCACGGAACATTTTAAATCCTACGATGAGCTTTTGGCGTGGATCAAGGAGAA
>CBDVDB010000377.1:0-1850 GCA_965372625.1 uncultured Nitrospinaceae bacterium | reverse complement strand
CGCCGTCGCCGCATCGTTGAACCGGAACGCTTCCAAAGTCTGATGCACCTCCCGGGCGGTGTGGTTGAGGCGGCTGAGAATCCAGCGGTCCGCCAGGCTCCGGTGGTTATTCTCTTCGAGTGCGCAGGTGCCCTGGTAATCTTCCAGATTCATAAAGGCGAACCGCGACGCGTTCCACAGCTTGTTGCAGAAATTGCGGTAGCCGTCGATGCGGTCCACGTCCAGCTTGATGTCGCGGCCCTGCGCGGCAAACGCCGCCAGCGTGAACCGGAGCGCGTCGGTGCCGTATTTTTCCATCATCACCAGGGGATCGATGACGTTGCCCTTGGTCTTGCTCATCTTCTGGCCTTCGGCGTCGCGGATCAAGGCGTGAATATAAACATGATGGAACGGAATATCGCCCATGAACTTGATGCCCATCATGATCATGCGCGCCACCCAGAAGAACAGGATGTCGAATCCGGTGCACAGGACGGAAGTAGGATAGAATTTTTTCAACGACTCGGTTTTCTCCGGCCAGCCGAGAGTGGAAAACGGCCACAGCGCGGAGCTGAACCAGGTGTCCAGCACATCGGCTTCCTGCGTAAGGTCCGTGCCGCCGCAGTGTTGGCAGGCCGACGGTGTTTCCCGCGCGACAGTGAACTCGTTGCATTTGCCGCAGGTCCACGCCGGTATCTGGTGGCCCCACCAGATTTGCCGGGAGATGCACCAGTCGCGGATGTTCTCCATCCATTCGAAATACGTGTTTTCCCAGAACTTGGGAACGATTTTGATTTGTCCACTGCGCACCGCTTCGATGGCCGGTTTCGCCAGCGGTTTCACTTTGACGAACCATTGCTTGGACAGGTACGGTTCGATCACGGTATGACAGCGGTAACAGTGGCCGACCTTGTGCACATGATCTTCGATCTTGACCAGCAGGTCCTGCGCTTTCAAATCCTCGACGATGGCTTCGCGCGCCTCAAGCCGGCCCTGCCCTTTATAGGGTCCGGCTTTGTCGTTCATGCGTGCGTCCGTGTCCATCACGTTGATCGATTCCAGTTGGTGACGCCGGCCGATTTCGAAGTCGTTGGGATCGTGCGCGGGGGTGACTTTCAACGCGCCGGTGCCGAACGCGATATCGACATAGCGGTCTTCGATGATGGGCAACTCGCGTTTCAGCAGGGGCAGGATGACGGTCTTTCCTCCCTTGCCTTTATGACGCTCGTCATCCGGGTTGATCGCCACCGCGGTATCGCCCAGCATGGTTTCCGGACGCGTGGTGGCGACAATCAATGCCCCTCCACCGTCTTTCATCGGGTATTTAATGTAGTACAGATGGCCCGGCGTTTCCTGATGCTCGACTTCGAGATCGGACAGCGCGGTGTGACAGCGCGGACACCAGTTGATGATGTAGTTGCCCTTGTAGATCAGGCCTTCTTCAAACAGCGAAACGAACACCTCGCGCACGGCGCGTGACATTCCTTCGTCCATGGTAAACCGGTCGCGCTCCCAGTCGAGCGAACTGCCCAACTGCACCAATTGGTGGTTGATGTTGCCGCCGGATTCTTTTTTCCATTGCCACACGCGTTCGATGAACTTCTCGCGTCCGATGTCCTGCCGTGTGATGCCTTCGGCATGCAGTTGACGTTCGATTACGTTCTGCGTGGCGATGCCGGCGTGGTCCGTACCCGGTTGCCACAGGGTGTTGACGCCGCGCATGCGTTGCCATCGCGCCAGGATATCCTGTAGCGTGTTGTTGAAAGCGTGGCCCATATGCAGGGAGCCGGTGATGTTGGGCGGCGGAATGGCCATCGAAAAAGTTTTGCCGGCGCGCGTTTCATCGGCATGCGCCAGACGATGGTCGGCCC
>CBDVDB010000376.1:0-1893 GCA_965372625.1 uncultured Nitrospinaceae bacterium | reverse complement strand
CCAATTCCTGCTCGTGAACCATCGGATTTTCCCTTAACGTAACCACGGTCCCATCGTCGGGTGCGTTCACCTCTTCCAGCAGGGCTCCCTGATACAGATCGCGGACTTCTCCCAGTTTTTGCCCCTTGGCGACCGCCGTCCCGATGACGGATTCGGGATAAAACAGGCCGGCTTCCCGTGTCAGCACCGGACACTCGTGGGCGGCATCGAAGAAAACCATTTCCCTCGGGCGTGCCTTTTTGCGGATACCGCTTAAAAATCCCTCGGCACCCATAAAGTTTACGATTCCCTCCAGCAACAGATCGCAATACTGCGGGTGGTAGGTGTGAGGCTTTCCCGCGGACAGGATAAAGGGATGCAGGCCCATCAGGTCCCATCGGTGGGCGAGATTCAACACCCGCGCCGGCGTCTCGGCCACCTCCCGGCCGATGGCCAGGCCCAGGTGGGACGCCAGCTGCCGCCGCTTCCGGTTGGGGCTGATCAGTTTGACGTGCGGCGCGTCCTCGTAATGTTTTTCTCCGGATTGCAGGATGAGGCCGTAATCGGAATCAACGGTATGACGGATCACGGTATTGCAGATGGTTTCCGTCAACTCCCCGGTCTCCATTCCCGGGAAGGCCAGGTCCATATCCTGACTGTCGAAGTGCCAGACCGGGTTGCCGGTTTCCCACGCCTTGTAGTTGACGACCGGGAAGATTTGAATCGCCTCGCGGATTTGAGTGCCGGTTTCCCGGCCCGCTTCCACATCATTGAGGAACCGGGCCAGGCGTGACGCCACCATCAATCCGTTCAACCGGTCGCCCTGCAAGCCGCTGACGATGGACAGGATGCGGCCGCCTTGCGGACCCCACCGGTTTTTGTAGAGGATCAGCGGTTCTCCAAAGGGAGTGGGGATGTGGAGTATTTCTTCTTTCACGGTGGCGGTTCCCGGTCCAGAGCCACCCGAACCAGCAGGGCTCCCGCATGGACGGCGGGTTGTTCCCGCAGGGTAAACAGCCGACCCTTGCCCGGCGCGGTGACCTCATGCAAAATCTCGCCCGCGATGGGGTCGATGATCTGGCCGAGGACCTCATTTTCTCCCACCCGTTGTCCCAATGCCACCCGGCTGACAAACAGGCCGGAATATTTCGCGGTGGCCTGGGCCACCCCGCGCGGGTAAACCACCTGCGGGGCGGGCATCGAGGGAACCTCCGGGGGTAAGGCCGCCAGGACTCCCTGTTGATGAAGCAGGTGCAGCATTCCATGAAACAGGCGGTCCACGTAACTTTTTTCAATCCGCAGGCAGATGCCGGTTTCGATCACCAGGGTGGGAATGTCCAGCTTGTTCAGATTGTAGCCAAGGGTGGACTCGAACACCCCCGCCATGGGATGCACCCAGATGAGGTCGGCCTGGGTCTGGAGAGCCGGGGGGAGCAATTCTTCCGCAAACTCCTCAATGATCCTCACCTGCGGCAATTCTTTCAGATGAAGGTTGGAGGCGTGGATGTCGACGGCCAGATCGGAACTTTCCTTTAAACTCTCGAACACTTCCCGCGACAGTTGAACGGGGAGGGATTGTCCGGGGTCAGGCCCCATCATCCGGTTCATATCGGACCCGTAAAACGGCCACAGGCGGGTGCCGTGGTTCAACGCCGGTGGGTTCGCCGCCGGATATATATGGACTTCGCCCAGAAAAGTCTCGGGCCGGGTTTCCTGAATCTGGCGCAGGCCGTGGATGAGACGGTGGCACAGGTAGACCCCTTCCATTTCGTCCCCATGCAAGCCGGAAATGAACGAGACGCGCCGCACCGGTTTTCCTTTGTGGGCGGAGAACGTTTGCTTGACGATTTTCAACGATGCGCCCAAGGGGCTGTTGCGGGAGAGCAGGGTCTGGGTCTTCACGATCGACTCCTT
>CBDVDB010000375.1:0-1904 GCA_965372625.1 uncultured Nitrospinaceae bacterium | reverse complement strand
CAGCGGCATCTGGCCAAATCCGGAACTCCGACCATGGGGGGACTGCTGATTCTGTTTTCCTTCATCCTGTCCACCCTGCTGTGGGGGAACCTCAACAATTTCTATATATGGGCGATCGTATTCGTCGCCATCGGATTCGGATTGATCGGGCTGTGCGACGATGTATTGAAATTCAGAAAAGGCGACGGCCTCAGGGCGCGCACTAAAATAGCTCTGCAAATTCTATTGAGTGTCGGCGTGGCGGTGTTCCTGTCTTACTACGATCCGGTCCGGGCCGATTATGCCACCCGGCTGTTCGTTCCCTTCTTCAAGGATTTCACTCCCGATTTGGGTTGGGGGTATCTGGTGTTCATCGTTTTCATCGTCGTGGGTACTTCCAACGCGGTGAACCTGACCGACGGACTCGACGGTCTGGCCATCGGCCCCATAATCATCGCCACCATAGCGTTAACGGTCATCGTTTATTTGACCGGTCACGCCAAATTTTCAGAGTACCTGAACATTCAGCACATCGGGGAAGCGGGAGAACTTGCCGTTCTCACCTCCGCCATCATCGGGGCCAGCCTGGGGTTCCTCTGGTACAACACCTACCCCGCGCAAATATTCATGGGAGATGTCGGCTCCCTTTCCCTCGGCGGCGTTCTGGGGACGATTGCCTGCATTTCCAAACAGGAGTTGCTGCTGATTCCCGTCGGCGGAATTTTCGTCATCGAAGCGTTATCCGTCATCATTCAGGTCGGATATTTCAAGTACACCGGCGGCAAGCGCTTTTTCAAAATGGCGCCTCTGCATCACCATTTCGAACAATTGGGCTGGCCGGAACCGAAAGTGATCGTCCGGTTCTGGATCGTCGCGGCGATCCTGGCCATCGCCAGCCTGAGTACGCTCAAACTGAGGTAGCGCGTGAAGTTTAAAAATAAAAATATATCGGTCATCGGCATGGCGCGATCCGGCGTCGCCGCCGCCAATTTCCTCGCGGAACAAGGCGCGCGCGTAACCCTGCTGGACGGCAAGCCGCAAGAATCGCTGGGCGACCGGTTGCAGCAAATCGACTCCCGCGTGCAAACCGTCTTCCAATCCTCCGCGCCAAAGCCCGATGCGGACCTGGTGATCCTCAGCCCGGGCGTCGATATCCTGTCGCCGGATTTGGATTCCGCGCGGAACAGCGGCGTTGAGATCATCAGCGAACTGGAGTTGGCGTATCGGGCCGGCAACACCCCGATCATCGCGGTGACCGGCACCAACGGCAAATCCACTACCACGGCCCTGATCGGTCATCTGCTGGAGCACGGCGGCCGGGACGTCAAAGTCGGCGGCAATATCGGGGTGCCCTTCATCGCCCTGGTACAGGATCAACCCAAAGATTACATGGTGCTGGAAGTCAGCAGTTTTCAGCTGGAAGGCGTCGTGCGGTTTCATCCGCACATCGGCATCATCCTGAACATCACGCCGGACCACCTCGACCGGCATAAAACCATCAAGCATTACGCCGCACTGAAAGAAAAAATCGCCGTCAATCAAACCCACGACGACGTTCTGGTCCTGAACTACGACGACCCCTGGGTGCATCGCGTTGCGGCGGGGAAAATTGCGCAGAAATGGACTTTCAGCATGCACGGCCCGGTGAAGCGGGGTTGCTGTCTGGACGGCGACCGCATCGTGTTCAAAGACGGCGAAACGGAAGAAACGCTCTGCCAGGTCGGCGACTTACAGGCGGCCATGCAATTGCAGGTGGAAAATGTTCTGCCGGCGGTGCTGGTGGCGCGCCTCGCGGGAGTCGACGCCGCAACGATCGCGAAGTCCCTCGGCGAATTCAAAGGATTGGAGCACCGCCTGGAATGGGTGCGCTCCCTCAACGGCATCGATTTCATCAACGACTCCAAGGGCACCAACATCGGCGCCCT
>CBDVDB010000374.1:0-1956 GCA_965372625.1 uncultured Nitrospinaceae bacterium | reverse complement strand
TCCCACACCACTGCCGCCAGGGCTTCGGTAAACAGGGGGGAGGTGTTGAGCGATTCGGTCCGGAACAGTTCGATGCCCCGCCCGGCGGCGTATTCCTTGAACGCGATGTCGATGTCGTACAGAATTTCGATATGGTCGCACACAAACCCGACGGGCACGATGAGCGCCGTTTGGGCGCCCGCATCCGCGATTTTATCCAGCGTTTCCTCCACGCCCGGCACCAGCCACGGTACGGGGATCATCCCCTGACTCTGGTACGCCTGGTGCCAGTTGGGAATGTCGGCCTGCTGTAAAATTGCCTGCAGGGTTTTGTCGTATTCCTCAACGTAAGGGTCGCCGAACATGTCCACCGAATCGGACGGAATGCTGTGCACGGTGAAAATGGTATGAACATCCTTTTTTCCTTTGGCCTTCAAATCCTGAGCGGCCGCCCGGTACCGCTCCACGAACGCGTCGATCAACAGCGGTTGATTGGGCCAGCGGGTGATGAATTTCACCTCGCGGATCTTCCGCTGCCAGCCCGTCAATGCTTCCCGGAAGGATTTCAGGTAACGCTCGGTGCTCCATTTGCTGTACTGCGGCGCGAGGCACAACGCCACCAGCCGCTCGGCCCCGTCACTCATCGCCTGGTTGACCGCATCCTTGATGTACGGGCTCCAGTTGCGCATGCCAACGTAGACCTTGAATTCCTCCTCACCCTGATTGAGAAATTGTTCCAGCGCTTCGGCCTGCGCCTGAGTGTGATCCCGCATGGGCGAACGCCCACCGATAGCACGGTAGCGGTTGGCCACTTCCCGGATCACTTCGGGGGACGAGTTGGTACCGCCGCGAATATTTTTCAGATAGCGGGGAATATCCTGAACACGCGAAGGCGCGCCATGCGCCAGTAGAAACACCGCCGTCTTTAATTTATTATCGGTAGTCACGCTAGTCATTTTTATATTCATGGACCATGTCCACCACCGCCTTGACGTGATCGACCGGGGTGCGTTGCAGGATGCCATGACCGAGATTGAAAATGTGCCCCGGCCTTCCACCGGCCCGGCGCATAATGTCGTGTACCTTTTCCCGGATCACCGGAATCGGCGCGAACAGGATATTGGGATCGAGGTTGCCCTGCACCGGCGTGTCGTAACCGATCTGTTTCCGAGCGTCATCGAGATGGATGCGCCAATCGAACCCCATCACATCTCCGCCCGCTTCGTGTATCTGCGGCAGCATGCTGGAGGTGCCGGTGCTGAAATTGATCACCGGTACGCCCGCGTCTTTCAATCCGTCGAACACCCGGCGCGTATACGGAAGAATATACTTCTGATAATCGCCGGGACTCAGGCACCCGACCCAGCTGTCGAAAATCTGGAGAGCCTGCGCCCCCGCCTTGACCTGCATTTTAAGATAATCCACCAGCACGTCGGCCACCTTAGTCATCAACTGTTGCCAGATATCCGATGCGTCGACCATCATCAACTTGGTGGTGGTGAAATCCTTCGACTTACCGCCCTCCACCATATAACTGGCGAGCGTGAACGGCGCGGCGGAAAACCCGACGAGCGGAAGCTTGCCCGCAATCTCCCCGCGCACCATTTTGATAGCCTCGCCGACGTAGCCCAACTGCTCCTCGGAGTTCACCGGTCTCAGCGCTTCCACATCCTTGCGCGTGCGCACCGGCCGGGGAATCGAGGGTCCATCGCCCGCTGTAAACTCGAGGCCGGTGCCCATCGGCTCCAGCGGCAGGAGGATATCCGCGAAAATGATGGCGGCATCCACCCCCAGCACGTCCAGCGGTTGCAGGGTCACCTCGCAGGCCAGCTCCGGAGTTTTGCAGAGTTCGAGAAACGTGTGTTTTTCTTTCAGGTCCCGGTAGACCTTCATATAGCGTCCCGCCTGACGCATGAACCAGACCGGAGTACAATCCACCGGCTCGCCCCGGCAGGCCTTCAGAAACCGGAAATCCCC
>CBDVDB010000373.1:0-1963 GCA_965372625.1 uncultured Nitrospinaceae bacterium | reverse complement strand
ATTGACCCATGCGCTACATCCCGCACACCGAAACCGATATCCGGGAAATGCTCGCCGCCATCGGCATCCAGGAAGTGGACGAGTTGTTCCACAGCATCCCGGAGGCTCTGCGCCTGGAGGCTCCGCTGAACCTGCCGCCCGCTCTGCCGGAAGCGGATCTCACGCAGGTCCTGAATCAACTGGGCAACCGGAATGCCAATCCAGAAGAATGCGCGGTGTTTCTCGGCGCCGGAGCGTACCGGCATTTCACCCCCTCTCTGGTGAACCACCTCATCTCGCGCGGCGAGTTTCTGACCAGCTACACGCCTTACCAGCCGGAAGTGAGCCAGGGCACCCTGCAGGCCATCTTCGAGTTTCAAAGTTTCGTCTGCATGCTGACGGGCATGGAGATCGCCAACGCGTCGATTTATGACGGCGCGTCCTCGCTGGCGGAAGCGGTGCTCATGGCGCACCGCGTCAACCACCGCAACGAGGTGCTGATGGCCCGCACGGTTCATCCCGAATACCGGCAGGTGGTGGCGACCTACACGCGCGGCATCGATTTTAAAATCACCGAGGCGCCGTACCAGAAAAACGGCCAGACCGATCTGGACTTTATCAGGCAACACGTCACCGGCGACACCAGCTCGGTGGTTCTGCAATCCCCTAACTTCTTCGGCATTGTCGAGCAGTACGCCGGGCTGGGGGAGTTTCTGAGGGAAAAGAAAGTTTTGCTGATCATCGTGGTGGCGGAAGCGACTTCGCTGGGCATCCTGAAATCCCCCGGTGAGCGGGGCGCCGACATCGTCGCCGGAGAAGGCCAGGGTTGGGGGCTTCCAGTATCCTACGGCGGACCCTATGTTGGATTTTTCGCTACCCGGGAACCCTATTTCCGGCAGGTTCCGGGGCGGATCGTCGGCGAGACGGTCGACCGCCTCGGCCAGCGTTCGTACGCCTTGACCCTGGCGACGCGGGAACAGCATATCCGCCGCGAAAAGGCGACGTCCAATATATGCACCAATCAGGGGCTGTGCGCGCTGGCGGTGACCATCTGGCTGGCGGCGATGGGCCCGCAGGGGGTCCGCGAAGTGGCCCTGCAGAACCTGAAAACTGCCGCCGTCCTCAGGAGCAAGCTCCAGCAGATCAAGGGGTTCAACCTCCGGTTCCCGGCCGATACCTATAATGAGTTTGTGCTGGAATGCCCCGGCCCGGCGGAGGACATTCACCGGAAATTGGCAGAGGAGAACATCATCGCCGGTTTGCCGCTGGGGAAATTTTATCCTGAGTTGGAAAACTGCCTGCTCATCTGCGCGACCGAAATGAACTCGCAGGAGTCACTCGACCGCTTCGCCGACGGGCTGGGTTCCTTATAGTCAGAAAACAATCGGGCGGGGAAGTTTGTCCGGGAGCTTGACCTCAGGCGTTTTCCTATATCCCCTGTCTTCAAGGAAATTGAAAAAGTTTCGGGAAATAGCGGGTTTTTTGATGTACAAACCGCAAATATAGATTATCATTCTAAAAGTCGACCACGTCCCCGTGGTACTCTATCCGGGTCATTCACGACCTTAACCGTGTATTCAGGAGAAAATTCGCATGGCCACCAAAAAATCCGGCAGCAATGACAAGCCACCCACCAAATCGGAAATAATGAATCAAATCTCATCAGATACAGGATTGACCCGCAAGGAAGTCGCCGCGGTCTTCGATTCCCTGGGAGGAATGATTAGTAAATCCCTCTCGTCGCGCGGTCCCGGCCTGTTCAATGTGGTCGGATTGATGAAAATCAAAGTCGTCAAGAAGGCGGCTACGAAAGCGCGCCCAGGCATCAACCCTTTTACCGGCGAAGAAACGATCTTCAAGGCCAAGCCCGCCCGCAAGGTGGTGAAAGTTCAGCCGTTGAAGGCCCTGAAAGACATGGTGTGACCGCACCCCGTCACACCGCAACATCCCACGCAAAAAAACAACAAGCTCAAGGCACCCCCCA
>CBDVDB010000372.1:0-1971 GCA_965372625.1 uncultured Nitrospinaceae bacterium | reverse complement strand
GTGCGGAAATGGGTTATTTTGTAGGTCCAAATTTACTCATCCAAGGAGCTTCGCCATGAGAACTTTTCTCTCCTTTTTAATTCTTTTCAGTTTTGCCGCCTGTTCCGATTCCGACCTTCAGACGAATGGCAGTGATCCAACGACTGAGGTTGTTCAGACGAATGGGGGTATTCAAACGCAAGAGATTGAATACTCTTCCGGCGGCGTTACGTTAAAAGGCTTTCTGGTCTACGACGATTCGGTGAAGGGCAAGCGCCCCGGAATTCTGGTGGTGCATGAATGGTGGGGTCACAATGAGCACGCCCGCGAGCGCGCGCACATGCTGGCGGAGCTCGGCTATACCGCGCTGGCGGTCGATATGTACGGCGACGGCAAATTGGCGGATCACCCGAAAAAAGCCGGCGAGTTCATGAACGCCGCCTTCAAGGATTGGGAAGGCAGTCAGGCGAAATTCAACGCGGCGAAAAAATTGTTACAGGATCATGCGACGGTCGACCCGGAACAGATCGGGGTGATCGGGTTTTGTTTCGGTGGAGCGGTTGCCCTGCGCATGGCGCGCGGCGGGGCCGATCTGGATGCGGTGGTGGCCTTTCACAGCGCGCTTCCCCTTGATCCCCCGGTGAGCCCGGGACAAGTGAAGGCGGCGGTGCTGGTCCTTAACGGCGCCGACGATGGCTTTCTGGACCCCAAAACGGTGGCTACATTTAAAGAAGAAATGGCGGCCGCGACGGAGGATTTCCAGTACGTCACCTTGGAAGGGGCCAAGCACAGCTACACCAATAAACAGGCCGACGAGTTCAGTAAAAAGTTCAACATTCCCGCGATGGAATACAATCAAGCGGCGGATGAGAAATCCTGGTCCGCCATGCAGGATCACTTCAAGCGGGTGTTTGCAAAGTAAGACAACCTTATCGCTTTCCGATTTTTTCGGCCACGGCCTGGATAACGCAGATGCGGTTTTCCCTCAGGTTGCGCATCACGTTCTGGATTTTTGTTGGGGCGGTGTCGCCCATCAGCAGATGGATTCCGAGCGGTTGCGGTCCGGCATCCTTCATCTTATTGATAAATTCCTCCGAGTGGCGGGTCTTGTCTTCCCAGTCGGCAATTGAAAAGCCGGTGTCCTCCAGCGTTTTCCGTACCGTATCCAAGGGCCACAGGAAACTGATCGAAGGCTCACCCGCCCACGGAGCCGGATAATGCGGCTCGCCGCCCTCGCCAAGAAAAACGTCGTGAAACAATAAACGGCCGCCCGGTTTCAATACACGAAATATTTCTCCATAAAACTTCTTTTTGTCTTCGATATTCATCTGGACGTGTTCGGTCCAGACCATATCAAAAGTTTCGTCCTCGAAAGGCATTTCCAGCGCGCTGGCCTGGTGGAAGTCGACCTGATTATCCAATCCCACGAGTTTGGACAAAGCCGAAGCGACTTCAATGTATTCTTCCGTGAGGTCGATACCGGTCGCGTGGCATCCTCTTTCCGCCGCCAGGTAGCGCACCGACCCGCCGAGTCCGCATCCGACGTCCAGTACCCGCATGCCGGGGATGAGGTCCGCGCGGTCCGCCAGTTCAATAGTGGACTCCCGTCCGCGCAGATGAAACGCGTCGACCAATGCCAAATCCGACGGGGTAAGGTTGTCCAACTCCTTGCCCATAGCCGTCAGGGCATCCTGAATCGAGCCCAGAATACTTCCGACGCCGTAATGTTGGTTTACCGCTTGCTGAGTTGTAGACATGAGGTTCTCCTTTCAATTTAAGTAAACATGGGTCCCGGTTTGATGCCCAGCTTCCTGAACAAAATATTCATGGGGCAAAACCCGGTGAACGCGCTTTGAAACAGCATCAGACCGATAAAGGCGGTGAAGTAAAGCCAGTTGGGATGAATCCAGAGCCCCAACGTGACGGTGGTGATAATAAAAGTTCCGGCAACAGCCAGAACCATACGATTGGAATTCATAACAGTCTCCTGGT
>CBDVDB010000371.1:0-1979 GCA_965372625.1 uncultured Nitrospinaceae bacterium | reverse complement strand
ACCGTTACACTCCTTTTTTAGTTTTCATTTTTCTGTGCATTCTGGCCGTCCAGGCGGTATCGAGCCTGAGCATCAAATCCCCTACCGCTGATGAAGCCAATCATTTGACATTTGGGTATCTCGCCCTGACCGAGCAGGATTTCAGGTACGGCAAAGACCATCCGCCTTTCGTCAAATCATTCGCCGCCCTTCCCCTGTTGTTTTTGGACCTGCCGCTTCCAGAGGTTTATTTCAAGTTAAAAGAAATAGCATGGTTTGATTTTGGTACGAATTTTTTATTTCAGCCCCAAAACAATGTGGATCAAATTATTTTTCTAAGCCGCCTCCCCACTGTTTTTTTGTCCATCCTGTTGGGGGTTTACGTTTTTTTGTGGGCTCAAAAACTTTACGGCGACAAGGCCGGTTTACTGGCTTTGATTCTTTATGTATTCAGCCCGAATATCCTGGCCCATTCACGGCTGGTGACCACTGATCTGGGTGCCACCTGCTTCATATTCATCTCCTGTTTTTATTTCTGGACATACTTGACCCATCCATCGTATCGGACGGCCTGCCTTACCGGTTTATTTTCAGGTTTGGCGCTGGCATCCAAGTTTTCCGCCGCGACCCTGCTCCCGATATTCTTTTTATTCGTGTGCGCCTGGCTTTTAACCACATACAGAGCAGCCCGGCAAGACGATCCGAATTCCACAGAGGCAAGAAAACCAACCTTAACTGCCAGGAACTTTTTTATCCATGCGTCGATTGCTCTCATGGTGGTTCTGGGAGTCATCTTTTTCGCTTATGGAATGAACCCTGATCCCATTGCTCGCTATATTGATGGATTCCACACCCTCCGGGAGATATATTTCGAGAGCAACCATCCCTCTTTGTATTATTTATGGGGAACGTTTTTTACCAAACCCGCATGGTTCTATCCGATTGTCGCTTTTCTTGTAAAGACACCTGTGCCTACTTTGATTCTGCTGGTTTGGGCGGCAGTGCTTGGCCGGCGCACGGGAGCAAATTTATTCAACTCAGCGTGTGTTCTCATTCCCGTTGCTTTAATAGCCCTCCCCGCCCTTTTTGATCTGAAGCACACGGGGCTAAGAAGGCTTCTCCCCATTTATCCCTTCTTGTTCGTGTTTATCGCCAGAGTGGCGATTTCGATGGAAAACCTCTATCTCAGCGCGCTTAAAAAAAAGGCGGCGACCGGCTTTTTGGCGATCATGCTCACTTGGTATCTCGTTTCCTCCATAAAGACTTATCCCGATTACCTGACTTATTTTAATGAGTTCGTGGGTGGGCCGAAAAACGGAATCCATTATCTGGATGATTCCAACATAGACTGGGGGCAGGATTTAAAACGATTAAAACCGGTTATGGACCAATTGGGAATCAAAAAGATTAAACTGCTATATGAACGCGGGGCGGACCCGAACTATTATAAGATCCCAGCGGAAGTATTTACCGCAGAGGATAAATTTTTTGGTCCTCAATCGGGTTATTACGCGATCGGCGCCAATTATCTGATCCGTCTCAGGAAAATACCCACGGCATTCGGCTATGGCATCGCCTGGAAAGAAAAAGAATTTGAGCCCATTGCGGTAATCGGAAATACCATTTACATTTTTTACTTTGATTCTTCGTGAAATCGACCTGCAACGGATATGTTGGACCCATATCTAAAACAAAGGATTGGAGTTGAAAGGCCTTAATCACACTATTTATTTGGTGCAAGGGGAGGGAAATAAATCCGCTTCAGAAAGCGTCTCTCCACGTGAGCAAATTCGCCCTCCGCGAAGGAGTGGTGCGAGGGGCGGGAATCGAACCCGCACGGGGTTGCCCCCACAGGATTTTAAGTCCTGGGCGTCTACCAATTCCGCCACCCTCGCATTTAATCTTCGGTAACCCAGGCTCCCTTCGACAAGCTCAGGGTGACAGGATAAAAAATTGGGTCCAGCGTCACGCTGGCCGGGCGTTACGCTGGCTTCGGAAAT
>CBDVDB010000370.1:0-1997 GCA_965372625.1 uncultured Nitrospinaceae bacterium | reverse complement strand
TACCGGATGGACATTCAGCAGATGATCAACTTCCACCTCACCCACCAGGCCAAGGTGACCATCGCCGCCATTCCCGTGCCTATAAAAGAAGCGCGGGGTTTCGGAGTGATCCAGGTCGACCCCGACGGCCGCGTGATCGGCTTCCAGGAAAAACCGGAAAATCCGCCTCCCATTCCCGGCCGGCCGGACGAAGCGTTCGCCTCCATGGGGAATTATATTTTCCAGGGGCCGTTTTTGACCGACGTCCTCCAGGCCGACGCCGAAAACGAAAACTCTTCGCATGATTTCGGCAAGGATATTCTGCCCTCTCTTTATAAAGACCATCCGGTGTTTGCCTACGACTTTGCCCGCAACCGGGTGCCCAACATCACCAAGGAGGAAATCGGTTACTGGCGGGATGTGGGGAACATCGGCAGTTACTGGGAAGCCAATATGGATCTCAGAAACGTGAAGCCGGTATTCAACCTGTACAATTTGAAATGGCCGATCAAATCCACCGGCATCGGCCTGCCCCCCGCCAAATTCGTGTTCAATCAGGACGGACGCCGGGGCCAGGCCATCAACAGCCTGGTATCCGAGGGCACTATCATCAGCGGCGGCATCGTACAGGATTCGGTGGTCGGCCGCAGTGTCGTGGTCGACACGGGCGCGGCCATCATCAATTCCATTCTCATGGACCGGGTGCACGTGGGGGCCGATTGTAAAATCAATATGGCCATCATCGACAAGGATGTCGTCATTCCCCCCCGCACGGAAATGGGTTATGATCCGGAAGCCGATAAGAAACGGTTTCATGTCGATGAAGAATCCAATATCATCGTCATTCACAAGGGTTTTAAATTCCCCGAATCGGCATAACCGACATGAACCCCCAAATCCCTCGAACATGAAAAGAGTCACGACCGGACTGGACCGGCTTCTGGCCGAACCTGAAAAATATCTTAAGGGAAAGCGCATCGGCCTGGTGGTCAACCATACCAGCGTGGCGCAAGACGGTCTGCCCTCCTTCGTCCATTTCCACCGCCACCCGGATTTCGAACTGGTGAAACTGTTCGCGCCGGAACACGGCCTGTACGGAGTGGATCAGGATATGGTGGACATTGACGACAGCGCCGAACCGGCCACCGGCGTCCCCATCGTCAGCCTGTACGGGAAGGATCATGATTCGCTGACCCCGGACGCCGGGTTGATGAGCGATATCGATACGCTCATCTTTGATATCCAGGACATCGGCTCGCGCTATTACACGTTCATTTATACGCTGGCCAATTGCATGCAAACCTGCAAACAGGCGGGAGTGCCGGTGGTGGTGTGCGACCGGCCCAATCCGATCAACGGCGTGCAAGTGGAGGGCAACCGGGTGCGGGAGGGCTGGCATTCCTTCGTCGGCCAGTATTCTTTACCCAACCGCCACGGCATGACGGTCGGCGAGTTGGCGCAATGGTTCAACCAGGATATCGGCATCGGCTGCGACCTCACCGTGATCCCGATGCAGGGCTGGCAGAGGCAGATGTGGTACGACCAGACGGGTCTGTTGTGGGTGTCCCCTTCCCCCAACATGCCGACGGTGGCGACGGCGACCGCGTACCCCGGCATGTGCCTGATCGAGGGCACCCGGCTTTCGGAAGGACGCGGCACGACCCTGCCGTTCGAATTATGCGGCGCCCCGGGGGTCGACGCCCACCGCCTGGCGAAGGCGTTGGCGGAAGACTCTCTGCCCGGAGTGCTGTTTCGTCCCCAGTATTTCAAACCGGCGTTTCAAAAATGCGCCGGACAAATTTGCGGCGGGGTGCAGTTGCACGTCACCGACCGCGACGCCTTCAAACCCTTGATCACCGGGATCGCCGTGATCCGGGCCATCGCCCGCCTGTTTCCGGATATTTTCAAGTGGCGCACCGAGGCCTATGAATTCGTCAGCGACCGGCCGGCCATCGACCTGCTCTACGGCCATCCGGAGCTTCGGGAAACCCTCCTGCCGGAGAACCGCAGTCTCGCGG
>CBDVDB010000369.1:0-2004 GCA_965372625.1 uncultured Nitrospinaceae bacterium | reverse complement strand
ACATAGACGTTGCCTTCGGGGTCCAGCGTTTTTTTCACCACGCCGATTTCGCCCACCAGCCCTTCCGCGCCACTGATAGCTTTCAGTCGGGCGGATTTTGTGGCCAGGTACAGGGTGCCCAGCGCGATCAGAACGGTGGTGACCAGAGTGGGATAAAGCACCGAGTGGGAAATCTGCATGGCCGGGTCGTCGGAATCGATCAGCATGAGGGATCCAAGGAGGATGGAAATGACCCCTCCCGCGGACAGTAAACCAAAAGTAGGTGTATTCAATTCGGCGATGAACAGGATTCCGCCCAGCACAATCAGCAACACGCCGGCGTAATTGATCGGCAGAGTCTGCATGGCGTACAGGGCGAGGATCATGCAGATGCCGCCCAGGATACCGGGCAGAATGAGGCCGGGATTGGACAACTCGAAGTACAGGCCCACCATCCCGATCATCATCAGGATATAAGCGATGTTGGGATCGGAGATGGTATCCAGAATATTTTCCCGCGGCGACATTTCGTGATACACAATTTTTTTGCCCTGGGTCGCGAGAGTCACCACCGCGTCGTCGATCATTTTAATTTCGCGGCCGTCGACCGCCATCACCAGCGCTTCCACATTATTGGCGAGCAGATCGATCACCGCCAGTTTTTTGGCTTCTTCGGCGGAGATGGAAACGCTTTTGCGCACCGCCTGCTCGGCCCAGTAGGCGTTGCGTCCGCGGGCTTCGGCGAGCGAGCGGATATAGGCCGATGCGTCATTGAGGATTTTTTCTTCCATCGGCGAGGGTTCGGCTTGGGTCCCCTCCTTGCCGCCGCCCATGAGGTTGACCGGATGGGCCGCGCCGATGTTGGTGCCCGGCGCCATCGCCGCGATATGCGACGCGATGGTGATAAACGTTCCCGCCGAAGCGGCGCGTGAACCGCTCGGCCCGACAAACGTCGCCACCGGAATTTTCGAACTTTGAATGGACTTGATGATCTGGCGCATCGACGTGTCGAGGCCTCCCGGCGTATCCATGCGGATAACGATCAAAACATCCCCGGCGTCATTGGCCTCCCGGATTTCCGTGCTGACGAACTCGGCCACCACCGGATTGATGGCGCCGGAGATTTCGACCACCACCACCCGGTCCTGCGCCCACGCCGTGGTGGACAGCAGCAGAGCGCCGATGACACTCCCCATGATCCATTTTTTTGAGAACATAATCCCTCTACAAAAAAAAATAATATTGCATTCGCCGCTCGCGGAAGTCAGCGAAGGTTCGAACAGGGAATTTGACAAAAACCTTGAGGAGGAACGTCCAAGGCGCTGTTGAACTTACTGGACATGTTTTGAAATGCGATCAACCCGGTAAGTTCGACGATTTCATCCTCATTGAAATACTGTTTGAGCCGGACCATCTGGTCATCGTCAACCTGATAATCCGACCGGGTCACCGCCTCCGCATACTCCAAGGCCACACGCTCCATTTCATCGAACAGGCCGCTGGCCCGCCAGGTTTGCAAAGCTTCCACCTTAGCCGGCGAAACTCCGTGTTTCATTAAGGTGGCGGAATTGATATCTACGCAGAATGCACATCCGTTGATTTGGGAAACCTTGACTGTGACCAGAGACCGGAGAACAGGGCTGAGGGGAGAACCTTTTCGGTTAATCACCCCATAAAGGAGAGCCACCGCGCCAAACAATTTAGGTACCCGGGCCCAAAGCAGGCCGGCCTTGAGCACCTCTCCATATTTGCGCTTTTGATTCCAAAAGAAGGGGCGCAGGTACCATGGGTAATCCTTGAGTTTTTTCAGGGCAATTCTCATAGTCTTTTTTGCCTCTCATCTCAAACCAGTCCCAATTGGACGCTCTCTAATTAAACGGAAATCCGGCTATTACAAACATTTTTTCATTCCCCACCCGTAAAGTCAATCGGATTCGCGGGTCCAAAACGGCCACTCGCGGCCGCCCTTTATTTTGATTCATCCGGAAAGGGATTGATGATAAACTGATTAGATTGATTATTGCC
>CBDVDB010000368.1:0-2015 GCA_965372625.1 uncultured Nitrospinaceae bacterium | reverse complement strand
GCTCCTCGACGAACGTGTACATTTCCGCCAACTCGACCAGGTTGTCGCTGTACAGTGCTTTCCAGAAATCGTGCTGGCGGTGGGACAGAACGGCGACAAGTCCCTCAGGCGTCCGTTTAACGGCGAGTATAAGATCCTTCATGCGACAAATAATACCGCATTACCGGGATTTCTGTGCCACCAGAAGATAGCGGGTGGAGGGGCAGGTGTCGGCCTTGTCGCCGATGGGTTTGAGCGTCACCGCATCGTAGATATCCACACGGCCTTTGAACGCTTTTTGAAACTCCTGCCGGAGACGCCACATCGGCGGCAGGAAACGCAGGTGTTTACCTTCATTGGTAATGAGCAGGCGGTCGTTGTTGCGGCTGACGTTCAGAATCTCGCTCTGTTGATACGTGTAATTGCCTTCCTCGATCAATACCGGGTTACGCAGAGAGATAACGTTGCCGGTAGTCGAGCGGATTACATGCGGATAGGTGCGGATATGGTCCGGCGTGATGAAGTCGCCGATGAAATAGCCACCGGGTTTGGTGATCTGCGCGGTGACCTGCAACGCCCCGTCCAACTGTTCCGGCGCAAGGTACTGGAATACGTTGAGGCCGCAGTAGGTGACATCCCACGACTGATCGCTCAACGCCAGGATATCCTCCGCTTTGGCGGTGATGCGGCGCGACGCCACCTGCACCATCGCCTCCGATTTGTCGATGCCCAGCAGATGATCGCCCGGTAGTCCCAACTCCTGAATCAGATAATCTTCGACGATGCCGGTGCCGCACCCGATGGACAGAAATTTCACCTTGCCCCGGTCCACTTTGTATTTCTCAAGGACAAATTTCAGATACTCCGCGATGAACTCCTCGAGACAGGGCTGGCCGATGACGTCGTCGTACAATTCCGCGTAGGTGTAAAACGGGTCGCCCTCGTCATCGGGAAACAACAATGTCTTTTGCACTTTGGCGGCGGCGATGAGTTCGTTGCGCAACAGCCGCCAGTAACCCATTTCCTTCATGTGGCCGGTTCTGGGATCGACGTGAGGGAACAGATCGCTTTCGAATCGTTGCCAGTTGGAGGGGTCGCACAATTTCCGGATGACTTCCTGATCGCGCTGTTCCAGTTCGGCAGGTAACTCCATGTGACGCTTGACGCGGTCGATCCGGTTTTTCAGTTCGATGCAATTGCGCAGCCACGTCAGGTAATCGGGATGCGGTCCCGGTTCGCGGCGCTTGATCTGGTTTTCCGGCATCGCGAAGAACACGCCGCCGTCGGTGCGTTGCACCGTATTGTCTTCCAGATCGAAGATGCGCGCGTCGGCCGTGATGCCGCCCTTGGACCTGCCGTAACAGCCGTACATATGGAAGCTCATGAAATTGGTGTTGGAGGGATTGCCCAGCTGGTGCACCAGTTGGTTGCCCACCGCCATCACCTCTCCCGGTTTGACTTCGGCGCGCGACAGGGTGGTGATGTCGCCGTCCTGCTCCAGGAAGACCGAGTGCTCCGCGGGACCGAACACCTGCACCGCGCCCCACTCCGTGTAGCCGTGATCGTGAATGGCCGAAAAATCCCCCGGCATCCATGACATGGCCATCATCTCGAAATAGCCGCCGTCGAAAATAAGTTTGCGTCCGTAGCTGTCGCGGATGGGGTGTTCCAGATCGGCCCAGGGTTCGAGGTCCTCCTGCTGAAGATTGGCGGAGAGGAGGAGTTCGCGCGCCTTGCGTGGGGTGAGGTCCTCTTCCTCCTCCAGCATGCGGATCAAATCCTGGATGGCGAAGGGCAGTCGATGTTTGTTCATGGCCGCCATGGAGTCCTCCTTTGAGAAGGGAAAATGGGATACACTGGCCCAAAATACCCACTCTTACAATATAGGGCAGAAACTTTAAAATTGTCGAAAGAAATTAACCAGTGGGGCCGCGGGGCGAATTAATATAGGCAGTTGCGAGGGAGAGTCGGCCGCTATTTCATTTTGTTCTTGTCGACGAATTTAAAATTCGAGCGGTTGAGGGTGGGGTAAACGG
>CBDVDB010000367.1:0-2034 GCA_965372625.1 uncultured Nitrospinaceae bacterium | reverse complement strand
GACCGGGTTTCCCTGTCCGTCAACGGCAGTTTGAAAAATTTCGATTTCCTGCCTGATGGGGTCAATCAGGTTCTGTCCCGCTGGACGGGCCGGGTGTGGCTGTGGCTGCAGCGCTACGAGCGAAAATGGCTGGAATTGGATGTGGAAAAGGCAGTGATGATCGATCCGGTTACCGCGGTGAAGGGGGGCGTCATCAAAATTAAAAACCCCGCCGGCAGTTTTCATGTCCAGGTGCCGCGTGAAGCCCCCAACGAGATGATTCTTCGTATTCCCGGAAAGGGGGAGATCGGGCTGTTTAACAGAGAGGCGGGGGACCTGCTGTTAAAAATCAAAGTGGACCACGGAAGAAAAAGACCTCCCGGAATATCCGAATTTTTTTATCACGTACAATTCGATCAGGATGAACTTGAGAACCCGCGGGTGAGAACTCTCGAAACGCACGCAGGACCCATTCAATACATCCTTCCCAATAAGGTGAGAGCCGGGCAGTCGTTCGTTTTAAAATCGAAACCGCACCCCCAAACCGGGAAAGTGAGCCATCACATTCTGGTCATCGACCTTATTTGAAATAGAGGGTATTATTCGTCTTGGGTTGCGAGTAGGTGGTGTAGGAATGGGCCAGAACCAATCCGTTGAATAACGAAATAAAAATGGTGCATATGGCGATACCCTTGAGGATGGCGTGGCCGCTTTTTTCGGGAACTTTAGAAATCCCTATGCCCGCCAGGATTATACAGACCACGGACACCCCAACCCCCGCTCCCATCAGGGCCAACAGCAGGGGGGAGAAAAATATATTCTTATCAATATGGTTGAGCGCGGCGACGACCAGACTGAGCGGCAAGAGGCTCAGGAAATAAGGCCACCAAACCCAGCCCGTCCGTGATTCCTTGTAGCGGGTAAACCTGCGGAGTCCGAACCAGAAAAGGCAGATCATCATTCCCGCCGAAATATAATCGACGATAGTCTTGTTCCTTTGTTCCTTGCGGATAAAGTTCAAGGCTCCCAGCACGTATTGCGCGACTTCCTCCTCGCCCATTTCATAATAGCCGCCCTGACCGGTGTCATAGGCGAACACGCGGGCAGTGGTGGATTCCGCCGGCAGAGCGATGGCCCGGTAGCTATTCTTGCCGGCTTTTTCGATTTCGAGGTAGACGATTCCGGTGTGGTATTTTAAATTATACTTTTCAATTTCGGCGAGGTTTTTGGCGTAGCGGTGGTTTTCCTGGTGAAATTGCTCCTGGATGGCCATGAGGTCCTGCAGAGCCTGCAGGGCTTGCGCATCCTGATCGTTTTGGAAGATGCGGGTGCATCCGCCGGTCGAAAGGGCTATGATAATCAGCCAGAGCAACAGCCGCTGTATGAAAGGGTTCATTTCGGTCATCCGTCCATCGGAAATAAAAGGTCAAATTTATAACACACGAACCGCATTCCGGCAACACCACAGGAAATCGGCATCCGCCGTATTATGAATCAACATCCCATCTGGAAGCAATTGAAGTTTGTCACCGGCAACGCCGACAAGCTCCGTGAGGCACAGGAAATCCTGGGAATCGAAATGGAGCAGGTAGAGGCGGATCACCTGCACGAGATCCAGACCGACGATATCCGTGAGCTGGTCGAGCACAAGGTCACCGAAGCCTGGAAAGAACTGAAGTGTCCGGTATTGGTGGAGGATTCCGGGTTGATCTTTAACGCCTGGAACAATTTGCCCGGGGTTTTTGTCAAGTGGTTCGAAAAAAGTGTGGGGTGCGAGGGCATGCTGAAAATGCTGGAACCGTTCAATAACCGGCAGGCGGTGGCGGTGTGCCTGGCCGCGGTGTACGACGGCCAAACCATTGTCGTAGGAGAGGGAAAAGTGCCGGGAACCATTGCCCATGAAATCCGCGGCAGCCAGGGATTCGGATGGGATGTCATTTTCATTCCCGGCGGCGAGACCCGGACCTATGCCGAAATGACGGCGGCAGAAAAAAACGCCGCGTCTCACCGGAGACAGGCCTTTGAATCCCTCAAAAGCCAGTTATGATTTTTGTT
>CBDVDB010000366.1:0-2063 GCA_965372625.1 uncultured Nitrospinaceae bacterium | reverse complement strand
AATCGAAATGTCCCGGTAGGTTTCGGGAAACCGGGGGATCGGTTGAAAGCGGGTCCGGCCGGGCATTGCCGCCGCCAACCCTTCCAGATTCAACTCGAACACACAGGTGTTGGGATTCAGCTCCCAACGGCCTGAAAGGATGGGGTTTAGCCGACCGAGATAGGCAATACACTGCCCCCCGGCAATCACGTCCACCGCTTGCCGCCCAGTGTCGAGAAAATTGCGGTTGGCAGGACGGTACTCCAACGCCACCCGAAAATGACCGGCCAGCGATTCCAACGTGCCTTTCAAATCGTAAAAGTCGAACGATTTGCTATTGTCCTTCCACACACTGTTGGGATAAGGCCCGGTGGCCAGCGCGGCAAAGCATGAAATTTCGTGCGAACCCTTACCTTTTTTACCGAAAAAAATGTGGCCCTGCTCGAACAATTGCACGCTTTTCTGTCTCCGCAGGAGATTGTGGGCGGCGGATTTGATCAGGCCCGGCAGCAGGCTGGGCCGCATGGTATCCATATCGGTACTGATGGGATTATCCAGCCGGATCAACTTCGCCGTGCTCTCGCTGAACGCATGCAGAAAGTGTTGAGCCAACCCCTTCTCGATAAAACTGTAGTTGATCGCCTCCGAATACCCCAGACTGCGCAACACTTCTTTGCTTTGCCGGGCGGCGGTCTGCACCTTCGGAAACCGTACCGGGCTGACCGAAGCGGTGGGATGCGAGACCTCCACCTCGCCATAGCCATTAAGACGCGCCACCTCCTCGATCAAATCGATCTCACGGGTCAGCATGGGCCGCCACGTGGGCGCCTCGACCTGATAGCTCTCTCCGGCCCTTTTCTCTTTCACCACCGTTATCCCCAGGCCCTTCAGGTATTTCAGAATCTTTTTAGCGCCCAGGTCCGTGCCCAGTACCTGATTGGTGCGGGAAATGCGAAAATCGAACCGGTTGGATTTTTGGGAACGGAAATAAATATCGATGCGGCCCTTGCAGATGTCCCCGCCCGCCAACTCCTGGATCAACAGCGCGGCCCGGCTGGATGCGGTCGCCACCGCCTCGATATCCACCCCCCGTTCAAAGCGGTAGGACGAATCGGAACGCAGGCCGTATTTCTTCGAGGCTTTGCGCACCGCGACCGGATCGAAACAGGCGCTTTCCAACACCACCGTCCGGGTGGACTCATCGACCTGGCTGTTGGCGCCGCCCATGATCCCCGCCAGAGCTACCGGCTTTTCGGCGTCGGCGATCACCAGCGCGTCGGTTCCCAGTTTCAACTCGGCGCCGTCGAGCGCGGTAAACGGCTCCCCTTTGCGGGCGCGGCGGATGACGATCTTCTCTCCCGCCAGCAGCGCCAAATCAAACGCGTGCAAAGGCTGGCCGTACTCCATCATGACAAAGTTGGTGACATCGACAATCGTGTTGATGGGCCGGAGGCCGACGGCCTTCAGCCGGTCCGCCAGCCATTTGGGAGACGGGCCCGGCTTCACATTCTCGATCACCATCGCGGTATAACGCCGGCACAACCCGGTTTCTTCGTTCGCCACGGTAATTTTTTTCTTCACGGAAGTGGACCCCATGGCCTTGCTCAGCTTCTTATCCGGGGAGGGCAATTTACAGGCTTTATGAATCATCGCCCCGACTTCGCGCGCCACCCCGATATGGCTGAGGCAGTAACCCCGGTTCGGGGTGACGTTCAACTCGACCACCTCGGTGGTGCGGCCGCCGCCCAGATCGACCTTTTCCAGGCCCTCGATCTCCAATCCGCCCATGGTGAGCAAATCGCTCACCGCCCGTACGGACAGACCGTGGTCGATATAGGATTTCAGCCAGTCGAGTTGAATCTTCATTTCATTCCTTTGATTAATACCTATAATAGGAGTCGGATTATAGGTGAACTGCCGGAAAAAATCAAAATTGCCTCCGGCACCTGAAATCCCCCAATCGCTCCATCCACAGCAATGGTTATAAGAAAACCCTTTTAAGAGTCCCTGCGGTACATTTATGGACCTGTCCGAATCAAAAATATTGAAGCTCCTGCACGCCAGGACCCACCGCCCCCTGAAGT
>CBDVDB010000365.1:0-2063 GCA_965372625.1 uncultured Nitrospinaceae bacterium | reverse complement strand
AAGAACCTTTGCAGGGCTTCTCCCATCCGGCCCAGCGCGTCGTCGCCTTTCACCGTAATCTTCCGGGTCAGGTCGCCCCCGGCGGCGGCGTCCACCACTTCCAGGATGCTGTCCACCTTGCTCATCAACTCTTCGTTCTGCTCGCGTTCCTTGCGGGTCATTTCTGCATTCTGTTCCCGCGCACTATCCGCGACCTTGACCATACCGTCCAGTGACTTTTTAAAATCTCCCTGGAGATCGTGCCGGGACTGGCTGGCATTACCCAGAATATTTTCCGTTTCCTGGATAAATATCTGCAGATTCCCCAGGAGTTGGTTATAGGACCGGTTGAGGACTCCTATTTCATCGTTGGAGGTTTCCGGAAGTTTATCCTGCTTCAGGTTTCCCCGGGCGGATGTCTTTAGGGCTTCTGAGATGGTTTGTATGGGATTAAGCACCACTCTGGTCAGAAAAAATCCCAGCCCAAGGAGCAGCAGGAGAGTCACCATACTGCTGATATTAACGGCCCACTGGATGTTTTTTTGATTTCGCTTGGCGATGCCCGTATAAATCGCCACCAGATCGTTACTGACTTTTCTCAACTGGTTGGACAGGACCATAATCTTGGATTTGGCCTCCCGGTAAGGATCGGAGTCGACTTCCGAATGGATCAGCAGATCGACGGATTTCGTAAAATTTTCAAACTCAACTTCAATGACCCTGATGGATTTTTGCACTCCCGGATCATCGATCGCTTCGAGAGTTT
Organism: uncultured Nitrospinaceae bacterium; assembly: GCA_965372625.1. Classification (GTDB taxonomy): domain Bacteria; phylum Nitrospinota; class Nitrospinia; order Nitrospinales; family Nitrospinaceae; genus SZUA-226. Next base: position 1,318 of record CBDVDB010000365.1, on the reverse strand, counting down.
TAAATTCTGTGAGGGTTAAATCGGTAGGATATTCGCCTCCCGACTTGGCGGCGTTCAGGGTTTGTTCGAACACCGTTTTGGCGTAATTGTATTCATTCAGGTCTGCATCCAGTTCTGCCCGGCCCACCGCCGCATTATTGGCAAAGATCAGGTCATACCTTCTGATTCCCAGCATATCGCCGACCTTGAATTGGGTTCCCATCATGGCGTTATGGCAGGAAGCGCAGACTTTCAATGTAGCCCGGTCCGCGGTGTACAGCGTCATATACAACTTGCCCTCATTTTCGTAGACTTTGCTGAATATCTCATCCGGAGAGCCCTTTAAAAACTCATTGGCTTCGCGGTCCATGGGGGTTTTAAGGCCCTGGTTCTTGTTGATGGGATTTACGGAAATAATATTGATTTTGAGATCCCTGCCCTTCCCCATTTTTTCGTTGACCTTGCGGGTGAAAGTCGCCGGAAAGGGGACCGTAGGGTGCGCTTCCGCATCCGGATCCATGCTGATTCCCAATTTGATTTTTTTGGCGGGCTTAATCACGTACTGGGTATAAGTACCGCGCATCTGGGTGACGTAATGGTCGAGAGAGTCAATCTGCTGTTCGATATTTTTCTTGCGGCTTTTGGAGGAAGCATAACCCAGCGCGGATTTCCCCATGGCCTGGGTCAGCATGCGCTGGCGCCCCAGCGCGTTGGTGATATCGGCGTCCTTGCTGGCGGAATTGAGAGAACTCCAGATCACCGCCCCGGAACCCACGACCACCGCGAGCAAAACGACCAGAAGGCCGTACACTTTAACCTTGATTGAAAGATCACTTACCCATTGAGAAATTTTCACAACGCTCTCCACATTAATTGGCGTGACCCTTCCGGTCGACATCCAACACCAACAGTTTGTGTAATTTAAAAGACCTAAAAAAAACTGCCACCACTTTTTTGCTTTTTTTTGAGGTACGTTTGAGGTCCGATTGCCACTCTCAACAAAGATTATAATGAATACTGATATGGTGCCATTATTGTGGAACAATTCATAGAAAAATTCCCCTGATCCTAAGTTTTTTCAGACCATACAGGGAGGTTAAATTTTATAACTTGCAAAAAAAACAGATTGTTAAGTAAAACATGGTGTTCAGGTTTTTTATTTACGGAGTCCCCCTACTTTGTGATTCAAAGTCACAACTCATCACTCCTTTATGGGTATTTTCATCACCCTTAAGGGTAATTTTATCCGGGGCAGCGATCCTTATTTCGGGCGGCCCGGTTTGGCACTTCCCCTCAACCCTCGGGTTCTCCGGGCCCCTCCATCGACTCTATTCCCTTT
>CBDVDB010000364.1:0-2070 GCA_965372625.1 uncultured Nitrospinaceae bacterium | reverse complement strand
GTGCCCCGGACTGAAAGGCGTACGCCACCGGCACAGTAAAGACTGGGTCCGCGAATGGCTGAAGGATCCCGCCGCGGTCTGGGCGACGAACGACGCGGACGTGCAGGACATCAACGCCCGCTACTTCCGTTACCGTGGAAGCAAACCCAAGCCGCGGGAAAGTTTCATGGCCACGATCGTCGGCAAGAAAGTCGTGCTCACCGACGAAGAGATCGAGGCGTTGATCGATTATTTGTGGAAGATGTAAGGAATCACCGGCGGGACGGCCTGCCGTTCCTATTCTTAATTATTGGAGCAACTCGCATGTTTAAACAATTCGGCTGGATCTTCGGAATCGTCTTACTCTTGTGTTTGACCCTGAGCGTTCCCGGTTGGGCGCAGGGACCGCTGGGCGGTAAGGACCTCACCGAGGACATGAATATTCCCGGGGTGGTGGCCAAGGTCAACGGCGTGGAGTTGCGCTCCGATTACATCCGTTTCCGGTTGAACCTGGATATGAGGCGGATGGGCCGCTCCCTGAACTTCCAACAAAAGACCCAGATGGTCCAGGCCATCATCGAAAAGGAAATTGTGCGGGAGCTCATGTATCAGGAGGGCAAGGGCAAGAGCCAAGGCGTGTCTCCCGAAACCGTCGATAAAGAATTGCAGGAATTCAAAAAAGCCTACGGATCGGAGGAGGAATTTCAACAGGGCTTGAAGGACCGCGGCCTCTCCTTGACCGAACTTAAAAAAGGCATCGAGGTGGATCTCATCGCCAAGAAACTGCTCGATGACAGGATCAAGGGGAAGGTCCATGTCACCGATACTCAGGTCAAAAAGTTTTACAATGACAAGAAGGAAAGCTTCAAGCGGCCCGATGCCTTTCGGGTGCGCCACATTTTCGTCGCCTATGTTCCCTTTGATGTGGTGCAGAAAACACCGCCGGAAGAAATGAAGGAAATAGTCGGCGAATACCGCGCGGCGGCCAGAAAGAAAATTGATGAGGTGTTCGCCAAAGTCAAGGCCGGAGAAAATTTCGAGGAGTTGGCCCGTGAATATTCAGAAGATGCGGAAAGCGCTCAACAGGGCGGCGATCTTGATTTCATGTACCAGGGCGTGTTCGATCCCGTGTTCGACAGGGCCGTGGCCGATTTGAAAATCGGCGGGACCAGCGGTATCGTCGAAACCGAGTACGGCTACCATATCATCCGGCTCATGGAAATCAAGCCTTCGGAATACGCCCCGTTCAAAGAGGTGGAGCAATCCATCCAAAAACATCTGTTTATGACCGAGGCCCAGAAACTGGTCGAGCGTTACATCAACACCCTCAGAAAAAAGGCGAATATTATCGTCTATTACCGCGGGCAGTAGGTTCTCCCGCTCGCCGCTGTGATACAATAACCCCTTCCAAAAAAAAAGTCCCGCCGGGTGCGCCCCGCCGGTGCTTTGACCTCAAACTAAAAATAACCTTTTCAGATAGCAAGGAGCTTTTTTTATGGCCACCTATAGCAAGGAACAGGACGTTAAGACCACGCAGGAAGACGATCCCAAAGCGCGTGAAACCCTGCGCGAAGTGTTCGGCAACACCGCGCGGTGGGATGCCGATTTCAAGGGATTCGCCGCCGATATCAACGTGAACATCAACGGCAAGGAAGAGACCGGCACCGTCACCGTGAAAAACGCCAAGGAAATCGAAATAACGATCCAGGATGAGAAAGCCAAGGAATTCGCTTCCGAAAACCTGGCATCGATCGCCATGCACCGCGGGCCGCGCTCGTTCGAGGAATCCGATGGCAAATACAAACTGGCGTTCGGCGACGACGGCACGCATCCGCTGGGACGCAGTATCGTCATGGGCGGCGACGGCATGGGTTCGTTTTACCGGGTGAAGGACGGGCGTATCCAGCAGATCAACCGCAAAACTCCCCGGTTCTCGTTTTCCATCAATATTGAAGAGAGCGTGAAGAACGCCGAGAGCAAGTTTCTGACCAAAAAGTATTCGGTGTTTTATTTCAACCCGGAATCCAACACGCTGAAAAACGTCGAGAGTTATACCGACCAATACACACGTGTCGACAAGTACGACCTGCC
>CBDVDB010000363.1:0-2076 GCA_965372625.1 uncultured Nitrospinaceae bacterium | reverse complement strand
GTCTCCTGAATAATTTTGAAGAAGCCGATGTTGCCCGTCGCGGATACATGCGTGCCGCCGCACAATTCCTTGCTGAAACCGGGGACCGACACCACCCGCACGCTGTCGCCGTACTTCTCGCCGAACAGGGCCACCGCACCTTTTTTAAGCGCGGTTTCGATGTCCATCTCGTCAGTATCCACGGTGATGTTCTCGCGGATTTTTTCGTTGACCAGCGCCTCGATGCGCGCCCGCTCCTGGTCGGTCAGTGGCGAGAAATGGGTATAGTCGAACCGCAAGCGGTCCGCCTCCACCAGCGATCCCCCCTGCTTGACGTGCCCGCCCAGCACTTCCCTGAGCGCGGCGTGCAGAAGATGCGTCGCGGAATGGTTGAGCGCGATGTCGTTGCGCTTCACCGCATCCACTTCCAGCGTCAACGGATCGGACGCCTTCACCGTGCCCTGCACGACTTTCGCGTGGTGGACGATCAAATTCGGCAGGGGTTTGGTCGTGCTTAGAATATCGAGTTGCGCGTGATCGTTATACGCTTTTCCGGTGTCGCCCACCTGCCCGCCCGACTCGCCGTAAAACGGCGTCTGGTCCACCAGCAGGTCGCACTCCTCGCCTGCTTTCACGGAGGTGACGTTTTTGCCTTTTTGGATGAGGGTGACCACTTTGCCCTCGCCGTGCGTTTTGCCGTAACCGTCAAATTTTGTCGCGCCGTTTTTCTGCAGCGTTTCATTGAATACCGGAGAGACGGCGCTTTCGCCCGAGCCTTTCCACGAGGCCATGGCTTTTTCCTTCTGCTCCTGCATGGCCTTGTTGAAGCCGTCCATGTCGAGCGTGTAGCCGGTATCCTTCGCCGTCTCTTCCACCAGATCGACCGGGAACCCGAACGTGTCATACAGTTTGAAAATCTCATCGCCGGGAATGGTCGTGGATTTCGCCTTCTTCATCCGTTCGAAAATTTCGTCCAGCTTCTGTGTGCCGACAGTGAGTGTCGTGTTGAAATTATCTTCCTCGTTGGTGACCACCTTCTGGATGAAATCACGATTCACCGCCAAATCCGGGTAGACATCCTGAAACTTGGCGCCCACATCCTCGGTAATATGATGAAAGAAGGGCTCCTTCTGCTCCAGCAGTTTGCCGTGACGGAGCGCCCGGCGCATGATCCGCCGCAATACATAGCCCCGCCCCTCGTTGGAGGGCAAAACGCCGTCATTAATAAGGAACGTACTCGCACGCGCATGGTCGGCGATCACTCTCAGTGAAACGTCGGTCTCCGGATTCCGGTGAGGCTGCTTGCCGGTGATTTTGCCGGCGTGTTCGATCAACCCCGTCATGATGTCGGAATCGTAATTGCTCGGCTTGCCCTGCACGACCGCCGCGAGGCGTTCGAGGCCCATGCCGGTATCGATGCACGGGTTGGGCAGCGGCGTCATCTTGCCCGCATCGTCGCGGCTGTACTGCATGAACACCAGGTTCCACACTTCGAGATAGCGGTCGCAATCGCATCCGACCGTGCAGGTGGGCTTGCCGCATCCCAGCGCCTCGCCCTGATCGACGAAAATCTCCGAGCAGGGACCGCACGGACCGGTCGGGCCCATCGCCCAGAAATTGTCCTTGTCGCCGAACCGGAAAATCCGCTCGTCGGTCAGCTTGATTTCCTTCTTCCACAATGCGGACGCTTCGTCGTCGTCCTTGTAAACCGAGACGTACAGTTTATCGGCGGGAATCTTCATCTCCTTCGTCAGGAAATCCCAGGCGTAGATGATGGCGTCCTTCTTGAAGTAGTCGCCGAACGAGAAGTTGCCCAGCATCTCGAAGAAAGTATGATGACGCGCCGTGCGGCCGACCTGTTCCAGATCGTTGTGCTTGCCCCCGGCGCGCACGCATTTCTGGGACGAGACGGCGCGGGTGTAGGCGCGTTTCTCCTGGCCCAAAAACACGTTCTTGAACGGCACCATCCCCGCGTTGACGAACAGCAGGGTCGGGTCGCCTTTCGGCACCAGCGACTCGCTCGGCACCACCGTGTGGCCGCGTTCCGCGAAAAAGTCCAGAAATCGTTTGCGTATCTCGTTACCGGTCATAAGCGCC
>CBDVDB010000362.1:0-2095 GCA_965372625.1 uncultured Nitrospinaceae bacterium | reverse complement strand
CCAAATCCAAAAAACGAGCCAAACCCAAAAAACAAGCCAAACCCATAAAGGCGGCCAAGCTGGTGCGGGTACGGCCCGATAGAGAATTCACCACCAAGCGCAACCTCAATTATTTTATGGGACTTTCGGAGGACACGGCGGGAACCCGCAAGCTGTCCATGAACCTGGTGGAAATTCCGCCCGGCGGTCAGGCCGAGCCGCATTATCATGACGGCTTCGAGGCGGGTATTTATATCCTGGAAGGCCGGGTGGGTAACCGCTTCGGGGAGGGCCTCAAGGAATCGATTATCACCGAGAAAGGCGATTTTCTGTACATCCCGCCCGGGGTACCGCACCAACCCGTCAACCTGAGCGACATGGAACCCGCGCTGGCCATCGTGGCCCGGAGCATCGCCACCGAGCAGGAACCGGTAGTGCTGTACAAGACGAAGGAGTAGGCAAGGGCTCTGCCCAGCAGTCCCCCCGAGCCTTCAGCAGGGGCCTCCTTCAGGTTGAGATCCACTGGAGCCAGCAGGTATATATGGAAAAAACGACCGGAAAATGGTATAATTTACAATAATCCACCAAAATTCCGGGTTTTAAAAGAAAAATCACTCTAATCCGGCGTTTTCCAAGGAAACAGGGAATTATGAAAAAGTCCGGCTTGCAAGGCAGAATTATCCTGTCCGCCGCCATTCCTCTCCTTTCGGCTGGAATTCTTGCCTTTTTAGTTTACAGTTACCTTCAGGGTACCGCTTTAGCCTCTGCCGGGAAATCCCCAACAGCCTCACTCCAAGTTGCCGAAGTAAATAAAGTGATAAAAATCAGGCCGGTTTATGACCTGTCTCGAACGTCGCCCTCATGGAAACGCAAGCTGAGCAAACTCATTTTCGCCAAAATCCAGCAGGAACTGCAATTGCTCGGACAAGAGATGGTCTTGCATAAAAGTGCTGAAGGGAAACTTTTAATCAAAAAAGTGAAGATTTCCTTTCGGAATATGAGGGCCGGGAAGCAAAGGTTTGTTCGTAATGGCGTGGAATCCTCCCTGACTCCATTTTACCGCGGCCGGGCATGGGTGGAATACCGTCTGTGGAAGTTGAAGAATTTGACCAATGACTTAGGGATGGCTCCGGCCAAAACCCAAAGCGTCTACCGGGTTTACGCGTTGATGAATAAATGGCTGGTTTATGTGGCCCATCGTGAAATATCCGCGCGCCGGAAGGGAAACATTGCTGCCCCGCAAAAACCAGACATGGCGAAGACTGCCGAGCCCGTTGTTGCAGCGGAGAACCAGGCTCCCCCACAAAATCTGGACGTGGCGAAGGTTACCGAACAGGACATCGAACAAGCCAACATAGCTCTCTCCCAACAACCAGACCCGTCCAAGACCGCCGAACCGGAATTTGCAACGGAAACCACCGAACCGGTGGTCGAAGCGAAAAGCCAGGTTTCTCCGCAAGCGGCAGACATGGATGAGACTTTCGAATCAGCGGAGGTTGCTGATCCCATCATCGAATCTGAAACCACCGAACCGGTGGCCGCAACGAAAAGCCAGATTTCTCCGCAAGCGGCAGACATGGATGAGACTTTCGAATCAATGGATGACCCTTTCGAATTAATTGATGAGACGTCCAAATTAAATATCGAACAAGAACCCACGGACTCCCTGCCTCTGAACCCGGCGAGCATTGAAGAAACCGAACCCAACTCGATCACCGGCCTTGAAACCCCACCCTCGAATGAAGCGCCCACGGCAAACTGGGTGTTCGTGCTGGCAGGGGTAGGGATCATCATCGCAGCATTCCTGATTTTCCGGAGAGCCGGGAAACGACCCCACCCGCAGGCATCCGGCAGGATGGAGTCCACTTCTCATGAGGACTCCAGCGAACCCACCACCGCCTACCCGGCAAACGCCCGCGTCAATGAGGAAACCATCCCAACCGGGGACACCGTCTGGGGCAATCTTGCAGTCCCAATCGGAGACGCTCCGGACCCTTCCACCACTGAGCAGATAGAAAACGTGGAAGAGAGCGTTACTGAAGGTTCGGAGCCCATAGCCTCCCCATCGGAAGATGCGGTAGTTGAGGGGTCGGCGCTGGATAATGAATCAGAGGAA
>CBDVDB010000361.1:0-2143 GCA_965372625.1 uncultured Nitrospinaceae bacterium | reverse complement strand
CGGAAGCGGGCCGTTATGAACAAGACCAAGGCCATCGCGATTTTTGTAATCATCGTGGGAACCCTGCTTTACCTTAAAACCGAGTATTATCCGTCGCTCCCACCTTGGGAAGAACATCACAGCGCCGGTTTGGCGGCCTCCATGAAAAAGGATTTTCCCCAAGTTGAGGTTCATTTCAAGGCCGCCCTGAAAGAAGCGGAGACGTTTTCACCGGATGACTGGCGCCTGACTTTGACCCTCGGCAACCTTGCGGAAAATTACCGCGTTCAGGGAAAGTTCGCGGAAGCGGAACCGTATTTAAAACAGGTTCTGGAGATCGGCGAACAGGTCTACGGACCGGACCACCCGAACGTGGCGGCGCATCTGAACAACCTGGCGGGAAATTACCGGGCTCAGGGCAAGCTGGCCGAGGCCGAACCGCTTTACCAGCGGACGCTGGATATCTGGGAAAACATTCTGGGACCGGAGGACCCGCTGGTCCTGTTCGCCTTAAAGAATTACGTGGACCTCCTGCACGAAATGGGCCGGGACGACGATGCCAAAAGGGTTGGCGCCCGGCAGAAGACCCCTCCAAAACAATAATCATCCTGCTTGCGGCGGCTTGTCCCTCTCTGTTTCCCAATAAGCATTCAAATCTTTTTGGACGAACGCCAGCACCACCCCTTCACACATAATAATAATCATCGAAAACAACAGATAATAAGAAAGATCCGGCGGCAACATCCTGCCCAACCCATTTAAAACAAAAAATCCCAGACCAACGGCCATCACCCGGAAAGTCCCTTTCAGCTTTCGCTTTAAAAACCGCTTCATGAGCCGCAGTTGAAAAAACAGAAAAGCCGCCTGCACCCCGGCCAGACCAAAGTGAAACAAATGCTTCACCAGCAAGCTGAATTCAGTGACGCCGAACCTTTCAAGGGCGATCCCATAAAGATAATAAGGAACCACCGCGGCGACGAACAGGAACAGGGTTTTCAGTTCGGGATTGATATGAATTCGTTTGTAGTTTCTGAAATTCCTGTAATTCCGCAGAAACCAGAAATAAAAATAAAAACCAAATGTCAGTCCGTACAAAATCAAAAAAACCCTGACCGGCTGTCCCCGGGTCGGCCTCTTGAACAACCCGACATATTGGGAAACGATTCCCGGGGAAAAAATTTCTTTCACCGATTGGGTTTTTCCTGTTTGCTGGTCGATCAGCACATCGTCCGGGCTCAATTTACCTGCCGACAACCAATCGCGAATCTCCCGGGGCACCAGAGGCCGTTGCCTTTTTCCCTTTTTCAAAAGTGTGTATTCCTTGGTCGAAAACTCAAGGATCTCGGAATGCTGCGACAACTCCTTCTTGGCTCTCAGCCCCAGGTACAATCCCAGCAGGACCATGCCAAAAATGAATGCGAAAGACCACTCCCCGCCTATAAAAACCGCCGTATCATAAATCCCGTGAAGGACCACCACGGCGCCCAGCCCTTTTAAAAATTCTTTTTCGGGCTCCAGGCTGAACTTGGCCTTGCCTACAAAATATCCGAGGATGATTCCTTCGAACGCGTGGCCGGGAACCGCGGTGAGCATTCGAAGAACTCCCACTTCCTGCCCCAGGGGAAGAACGTAAAGCAGGTTTTCCACCGTCGCGAAGCCGCAGCCCATCATGCCCCCGTAAACGATGCCGTCAAACGGTTCGCTGAACTCCCGGTTGTCGTAGATAAAACCCTTGAGGAATAAAAATTTGCACCCCTCCTCCACCAGAGCCACGCCAAAGAAAGCAAAAAGAACTTTCTGCCACCAGAATTCTCCGGTATCATCTTGCCAAAGGTGTTCCAGGCCAAAAACGCTTTCGATCGCTCCCTCAAAATAACTGGTCGGGAAACAGGCCAGTCCTCCCAGCAAAAAACTTTTAATGACCAGGCCTTTGGGCTCGGGTTCCCACTTGTCGGAATAATAAATATAGACCGCCAGCGCGATCCCCGGCCCCAGCGCCAGGTACAACAGACTGAAAGTTTCCATTCCCCCGCTCATCGAAAATTCCATTCTCGTATGAGGTTGAGTCCTTAAAGACCTCCCGCTCGAGTCCGTTGTACCATTTTTTCAGGAAGAAGATCACAGACCGGAAGCGGGTCCGCCGCCATAGGAGAAACACCTTATA
>CBDVDB010000360.1:0-2154 GCA_965372625.1 uncultured Nitrospinaceae bacterium | reverse complement strand
GGTCAATCGATAGCGGGGCGGATCAACAGCTTGGACAGATAGAGTGAGGTCAGTATCCTGCGGCATCCCTTGAAGACCTTCAGCATATCCTTGCTGGGCATCAGGCCCTTTTGCGTCCTGTGGGTCTGGGCGATATACACCACGCCGTTCACGAAAGTGAAATCGTGCTTGGTGAAGCGCATTTTTTTACGCATGTATTCATCCGGGTGATGGTACATTTCATCGAGTTTTGGCAGGTTTTCTTCCGGCATTTCATACAGCACGCCTTCCATCATCCCCAGATTATCCATGGTGGGAACAATATTTGGAAGGCCCAGATTTTCCTTGCCGCCGTTATCCAGAGGAATTTTGTTGAATGTCAGTCTGTATGCTGAAAGAGTGACACTGAAGGCCGCCTTGTACTCCAAGCCCCGTTCCTTGATTACTTCGGGATTCATCATTTCATCATAGGCGAACCAATTGATTATATTGGGCATTTACAGACTCCTGAATCTTTGCGATGAAAATACCATCTAAAAGTGAAAAATAAGCGCATTCAAACCGGGGCTTGGTTGCGGATTTTAATGATAATATCAAAAAGCGCCAAAAACATCCTTGAAAAAAACAGTTAAATTGAGTAGCTTGTTGAGACCATCATCTTTTCTGGGAAATTTCTCCGGTACTTTTCAAACCCTTACCCGGATAGTGCATTCGGGCCCAGACACATTTTTATAAAGGAGTGGATCTATGTCGGGAAAAATCGTCACCGTTTCGGACGCTGAGTTTGAGTCCTCTGTGCTTCAGGGCGATAAACCTTCTCTGATCGATTTTTGGGCGGAGTGGTGTCAGCCCTGCAAAATGCTGGCCCCCACGGTCGAGGAAATCGCCGGCGAGTACGAGGATAGAATCCTGGTCGGCAAACTGAACGTGGATGACAACCCGGCCACCGCCACTAAATATGGAATCCGCGGCATTCCCACCCTGTTGTTGTTCAAGGGCGGGCATGTCGTTCAACAACTCGTCGGGGTTAAATCCAAGGCCGAGATCAAAAAGATCATCGACGAGAACATATAAAAATTCGTATGAACCCGCCTCCGGGGTTTCCCCGGGGGCGTTTTTTTTGGAATAAGGTTGGAGTCAGGCGCTGGCAGCCGATTCCAGAACCGGAACCAGGCCGAGGTTTTCGATCATTTCGATATCCCGCTTGGGATCCTGCCCCTTGGTGGTCAGGTAGTTGCCGCCGAGGATGCCGTTGGCCCCCGCCGCGAACAGTTTTTCCTGATGGCCGGCGAACACTTCCTCACGCCCGCCACAGACAAACAGATCGATATGCGGCATCACCAGCCGGTGCAGGGCGATGGTGCGCAGCGATTCATACAACTCCATGCAATCCCGGTCTTCCGTCGCGGTGCCCTTGAGAGGTTTCAGAAAATTGATGGGATAAGAATCGGTTTCCAGACTCTTGATGTCGAACACCATTTCCACCCGCTGTTCGTAAGTTTCGCCCATCCCGAAAATACCGCCGACGCATACCTGCAGTCCCGCCGCTTTCGCGTTTTGAATGGCCTGCACTTCATCCTGGTACGAATGAGTGGTCACGATGTTTTCGAAATGGCTGGCCGCCGTTTCCACGTTGTGGTGAAACCGGTCCAACCCCGCCGCCTTCAACTCCTTCAGATGCGCCGTGCTCATCAGGCCCAATGAACAGCAGACCTCAAGTTTGGTTTCCGCTTTGATCTTGTGGATGGCCTCGATAATCGTGTCCAGTTCCTGGCGGTCGGTGACGGCGGTGCCGGAGGTGACGATGGAAAACTCGTTGGAGCCGAACGCCTCCGCTTCTTTCGCGGCGGCGAGAATTTCATCAGGATTCAGCAGCGGGTATTCCGGCGAGTCGGTTTTAAATTTTGACGACTGGGCGCAGAAGCCGCAATCCTCCGGGCATTTCCCGGACTTGGCGTTGACGATCGAGCAGATTTTGACGGCATTTCCCATAAACCGGTCGCGCACCCGGTCGGTGCCCTCGAACAGAGCGTCCAGCTCCTCACGGTTCAGGGCGCCCAGCTCCAGCGCCTGTTCGCGTGAAATGCCTTCACCGGACAGGGCGGCGTCAATCATGGCATCGATCAGTTCTGTTCGCATATTCGAAATTTTAAATTTTTAAATTAATGGGAGCAT
>CBDVDB010000359.1:0-2156 GCA_965372625.1 uncultured Nitrospinaceae bacterium | reverse complement strand
ATTTTGTTCTTGTCGACGAATTTAAAATTCGAGCGGTTGAGGGTGGGGTAAACGGTGAACAGCGGCGTGTTGTACGGGACCGTGGCGGTCTCGGTGCCGGGGCTGAGTGTGAGGTGGATGTTGACGAAATTAAAACTGAGGCCTTCCTGCCAGGGTTCCCGGGTCGACTCGGCGTAGGCCGGAACTTTGTCGGAACCGTGCGAGCGGGTCATGAGGCCGGAGGCGCCCTGCAGGCCGTACTCATACAAATCCGGCGCGCCGGTGACGAGGACTGAAACTTGGGACGCGTCGAACCAGAACTTGAAATTGCAAACGATCTGAATAAAAGTCCCCAACGTAGCTACCCGTTCCAGCACCGTCATCGGGTACGCGAACTCCGGCGGGACATTGGGTTTGTCGCTGAGAAATTTAAAATCCTTTTCCTTCACGCGGGAGACGGAAATGAATAGCAGGTTCGGATCGTCCAGCCCGACGTCCAGCACTTCTCCATCGTGGAAGCTGACCAGCTTGTCCATCTCGTACGCCAGTGGAAAGGAGTAGCCGGGCTTGGTGTAAAAGATGCGCGATCCCCCGTCCAGCGGGTCGTCCGGCTTCTTGCTGATCTTGATATCGAACGGCATCATCATATGGAACGCGTTGGTGCGTGAGGCCATGAACGGCGGGCAGGACCCGGGAAGTTGCTTATGCAGGACTTTATTATCCGGATTGAATTTTTGCGGACCGCCCCCGAAATGCTGCGCGGTTTTGGCTTCCTTGCTCAAACTATATTTTTTCTGATAATACTCCGAGGCGCGTTTCTGGGCGACGTCGAGAATATATTCCGGCACGTCGGATTGCACGATGATCCGCTGATTCTCCAGCGTATCGCCCCGCGGCGCGGGGCGCATGGCTTCGTTGTAGAGGGCCAGTTCCGATTCGGTCTTCTTGATGTCGTAGTCCAACTGCCGGGCGAGGTCGGTTGTCGAGTAGCGGGTGCTGGCAAGAAGGGCCTTGGCTTTTTTCAACATTTCCAATTTCATGTTGTGCCGTTTGGGCTCGTTCACCAGCGACTGGATCGTAGCCATCAGCAGGCTGAACTGCTCCTCCGCCGTCAGGCCGATCTGGGCCAGATCGTGGTCCCTGATGAAAGCCATGGCCATCGGCCCGAACGCCTCTTCCTCGCGGATGTTGAGGGTCAACAGGTAATTGAGATAGGAACGCGCTTCCTTCAGATCCAAATTGTCCTCCCGGACCGGTTATCCATTTAAAATTCAGACTTTATGGGTGGGTTATTATGTCCTTTAGTCCTATAGAGTGCAAGAATTTTCTTATAGGGCGGTGGGGTTATTTGAATTCCTTGAAAATGCGGATCAATTCTTCCAGGGCATCGGAATCGGTCACCCCGAACAACTGTTCGACCTGCGCGATCAATTCATCCCGGCTGGAAAAATTCAGTTCGATTTTGAACTGGCCGCTCTCGAAATTCTCCGGTACGCGCAGTTTGGTTTTGCCGTCGAGCTGCAATTGGTCGATGGCCCGGTACACCTGTTTCTGCAGATCGGTGAGCACCGGGTAACGCCACAGCCGCAGTTGTTTGTGAACGGCGTCATATTTTTCGCCCGCGGGCAGGCCGGCATCCTGCAATGGAGTTTGAATTTCCGGGCGGCTTAAAATTTCATGGGGTGACGTTTTCTCTTTCACCGCCGTTTCATCGGTCAGCTCCAACAGCTCCCGGCATTTGTTGACGCCGGGGCGCAGAATGTCCAGCAGGGTTTCGGCGGCGGCCCGGCTGGCTTCATCCCATCGGAACAGTGTGGCGAACACGCGGAGCGGCAGGTTCAGGCCATGCAGTAAGGCACTCAGGCTTTCGGAGAAGACGGCGCATTGGTTGAGATCGGCGAACAGTTTTTTACTGCGCTCCAGATCGAGCAAGGGTAAGTATTCCTTAATAATGTCCGCTTCCGGTACTTGCGCTTCATTCAGCTGGTGGACGACCCATCCTTTTTCGATGTCGCTGTACTCCCTCTGGCCCAGGTTTTCCAGCAGATTGAGTTTCAGCGATTCCGAGGGTGGCGGCGTTGCGTCCAGTACAAAGGCGGGAACGGACTCGAACCCCAGCCGGCGGGCGCACGCGACGCGGCGGTGACCGCACACGATTTGATATTTTTTACCGTCAG
>CBDVDB010000358.1:0-2161 GCA_965372625.1 uncultured Nitrospinaceae bacterium | reverse complement strand
TCAGACCTTGATAATGTTATCCGGGAGCAATTGGAATATTTTGGAATTGAAAAGGGGACGGAAATATTCGATCAAATAGTCCCCCTGTTAAGGAATATTTATAAGGCCGAGGACCATATCGAACACATATGGGCCTTCGCCACCGATTATTTGCTATACGCGAAGCCCAAGGACAAGATCGGCCTTTTCAACGCCAATAAATTTATCTGTTTCCAACTCGCCAAACTATTGGACAACCTGCAGAATCCTCTGCGCAAGGAATTCCGGGAATTGCGGGCCAGCGACACCACGCAATACGCCAAGGGGCCCTACTCGATGTTCGACAATATCCCCGCCATCTTTTCCTCCCAGCCGGTGATCGTCAAAACGGCCACCTATATTTATTCCTGCATCGACTGGATTCGCGATTCGTTCCAGGGGAAAGAATTTCTGCACAGTATTTACTCGCGACTGCTCAACCCCACTTCCATCTCGCTGGCCAATTATATCGTTGAGTTGGAATGCGGGCATGAAGCGGACAAGTATATGGCGCTGAACTTCAACTCCGGCATGTCGGCGATCGATGCCACCCTGTCGCATCTGCTCGGCTATAAAGATATATTGATCATAAACAAAAATGTATATGGCGGGAGCCACCAGCTCATTTACGATTGGTTTGGCAAAAACAGTAACCTCGATATTGCCATCGAGGCTTTTCCCGGGATGGAGGAGACGGACTTCAAGGCGTGCTTCCGCGCGACCCGTGAAAAATACGCCGACCGCCTGAAAGCCGGAAAAAACATTTATGTTTTCATCGAGTCCCCGTGCAATCCTCACGGCTATATTTTGGACATCCCGGGAATTTGCCGGACCGCGCATCAAAACCATTTGACCGTTATGTTGGACTCGACGGTGGCCACTCCCTTTCTGATCAAACCTTTCAAGAATCCGGCCGAAATTGAGCGGCCCGATTTCCTCATCCATTCCTACACCAAGGATTTACAGGGCCATGGCACCACCACGGGGGGATGTGTGATCGCGAAAACCGAACGCATCTTTATTCCCAAGGGAGAAAAAGCTCAAACCATGGATTTCCTGCAGGATGAACTCAAGGAAATAAGCTGGGACAACACCATGTTTTGGAATGTCTATTATATTAAAGGGGCGTTTCTGGATTCCGAGAAAGCTTTTGATGTGATTCAGGGGATCAAAACGCTGGAACACCGGATGCTCGCCAAATGCATCAACACGGTGGTTTTGTACGATTACTTTCAATCCAACAAACTCATTACCGTAAAGTCCAGTTTATGCCAGCCAGACCTGCTCGACAAAATCACTTATCTTTCCTTGCCGGCGCCTTTGATGACCCTGGACATCCCGGTGAAAGACGTTCAACGGTTTAAATCGTTCGTCGACAGCTTATCCCCCATGTTCGGCGGAATGGTCAGCCTCGGGCAAACGGATACCATCCTTTCCTGTCCGGCCCTGACCACCCATTCGGAATTGAGCGAGAAATTCCTGAAAGAAGCGGACATCACCCCCACGACATTACGAATCGCGGTGGGGATGGAGGACGTTCTGGATCTTATTTTTCATTTCAAAAATTCCGCTGAGCTTTTTATCGACCCGGAAATTAAAAATTTTTCAGCGGGTTTCATGTCGGATGAGGAAGTGGTGCAACTGCGGAAGGAAACCTATCTGAATATCCACGAAAAATATATCGCCTCCAAAAAATCGCCCTTCTCCCAATAAATCCGGGGGCGTTATTTGACGGCGATGGAGATGTCGGTGATTTTCGCGGCTTGCAGGAGGCCCATGACTTTAACGACTTCGCCGTAGGGGATGTCCCGGTCGGCGCGGATGATGACTTTCACCTCCCGCGGTTTTTTGAGGTGGACGAGACGGCGCTCCAGCCTGCCCAGCGTTGTGCGGCGGCCCCGAACATAAATCCTCTTGTCTTTCGTCATCTCAATTTCAAGGTTCTTGACGACTTCGTTGTCGCTCGCGGCTTTGGAGGTGGGCAGGTTGATGTCCATCCTTTTTGGGAAGTCGACGAACACGGTGGACACCATGAAGAAGATGAGGAGCAGGAACACGACGTCGATCAGCGGCGTCAACTCCAGTGAATAGTTTTCTTCCTGTCCGCGTCTGAAATGCATAAACCTTAAATCCCCCCAGCCCC
>CBDVDB010000357.1:0-2186 GCA_965372625.1 uncultured Nitrospinaceae bacterium | reverse complement strand
GGCTCCGGCAGGGTGTGCAGGAAGCTGTGCCAGACGTTTTCATAAAGGTTCTGCTTTTGTTCCAGAATATGGATGGGTTTCGGGCTGACGGGGTTGATGCCGTCTTCGCTCATGTGTTGTAAAATCATTTCCCGCGGCCCGACGATGGTGATGCTCCGGACGGACTCCGCCCCCTGCAACGCTTCGATCACGTAGCTGATCACGTATTGGCCTTCGATCGGCAGGAAGGCTTTGTGCCGGTGGTACACCTGGCTGCTGCCTTTACCTTCGCCGGCCACCAATATGGCATCGTATTGCTGGACTTCCATGGTCACGCCCCTGCTGGATTCTTTCATGAAAATTAATCAATTATATTATATAAAGCGCGGAAATAATTATCTAAATGCACGGCGGGCCTTTTTCCCGAAAAGGCCAATAAATCAATGGGATTTTTCCCTTAAAACGATTTTGGCCCTTGATCTCCTCAGGGAATTTGATTATACACATTATTAAACCGCTCCACCGGGAACCTTTTATTTCATGTCTGCCGACACGCCGTTAAAAATCACACCCCTGTTTGAAATCCATAAGAAACTGAATGGCAAGATGGTTCCGTTCGCCGGATGGCAACTACCCATCCAGTATGCCGGGGTGATGCAGGAGCACCGGGCGGTGCGCGATGGGGTGGGGGTGTTTGACGTCAGCCACATGGGCGAAATGGAAGTCCGCGGACCCCAGGCCAAACCGTTTCTTCAGAAACTGCTGACCAACGACATGGCAAAGCTCGAAAACGGCGGCATCCTGTATTCCCTGATGTGCTATGAAGACGGGGGCGTGGTGGACGATCTGCTGGTGCACCGGTTCGAGGAGGATCATTACTTCCTGTGCGTCAACGCATCCAATACCGGCAAGGATTTCGAATGGGCCACCCGCCACGCCGGACCGTTCGACGTGCAGGTGGAAAACATCAGCGACCGCACCGCCCAGTTGGCGATTCAGGGGCCGCAAGCCGAGCCTCTGCTCCAGAAACTGACCGAGGTGGCTTTAAGCGAGCTGTCTTATTATCGTTTCCGGAAAGGTCCGGTATGTGGAGTCGAGATGATTATCGCCCGCACCGGTTACACGGGTGAAGACGGGTTTGAAATTTATCTGGATGCCGGGTCCGCCGTCCCGGTGTTCGAGTCGCTTCTGGCGGCAGGCCGGGAGTTTGATCTGCAACCCATCGGCCTGGGCGCGCGCGATACCCTGCGGATGGAAATGGGCTACGCGCTTTACGGGCAGGAAATCGATGCCGGCCATTCACCTCTGACGGCGGGGTTGGGCTGGGTCATCAAACTCAACAAGGCCGATCCCTTCATCGGTCAGAAACCCCTTAAAATTCAGAAGGATAGTGGTTTAAGCCGGAAGCTTGCCGGACTCCGGTTGACGGATCGCGGGGTGCCCCGATCGCACTACAAGGTCTTGCATGACGGTCAGCCGGTAGGGGAGGTGACCAGCGGCACCTTTTCGCCGTCCTTGAATACCGGGGTGGCCTTGTGTAATGTACCGGTGGAATTATCGAAACCCGGCACGCGATTGGATATTGAAATTCGTGACACGGCGGTGGCGGGAGAAATCGTTCCGCTGCCTTTCGTTCCCAGCCGGGTGAAAAAAAAATAAAATTTCCGAATCCCGGGTGTCCCGGCCTGCCGGGGCCCGGATCAAACGTATCTGTCGAACTGGATCAATTATAAGAAGGAGGTATGATGGAGGTCCCGAAAGATCTTCGGTTTACGCGCGAACATGAATGGCTGAGAGTGGAGGGGTCCAAAGGGGTGATTGGCATCACTCATTTCGCCCAGGAACAATTGGGCGATGTGGTGTTCGTGGAGGTGCCCGCAACGGGAACCGAACTGGCACAGGAAAATACCTTTGGGGTGGTGGAGTCGGTCAAAACCGTGTCCGATCTTTATGCCCCGGTCAGCGGCAAGGTGGCCGCCGCCAACAAGGATCTGGAAGCCCATCCCGAACGGATCAACGAGGACCCTTATGGCGAAGGCTGGATCATCGAAATCGAACTGTCTAATCCCGGTCAGATCGATGACTTGCTGTCGGCCCAGGAATACGAGGCGTTCATCAAAGAACAGCAGGGATAAAATTTTTCCCGCATCCTATTGACCCATGCGCTACATCCCGCACACCGAAACCGATATCCGGGAAATGCTCGC
>CBDVDB010000356.1:0-2190 GCA_965372625.1 uncultured Nitrospinaceae bacterium | reverse complement strand
AGTTGCCTCATTCATGAGGCTCCCCTGACGGGGAGGGGGAACTGGCTGACCGGTAACGGCCAGAGAGAATCCTTGGGGCGCAATTTAGAATTTGGGTCCAGCGTCACGCTGGCTCCGGCGCTTCGCCGGGCGGAAGAACTCCACTTTCGGAGGATTTTATTCCCAGGGGTTCAGGGCGAGGATGTTGCCTTCGGCGTCGTAGATCTTTTTTCCCTGCAGGCAGATTTGGATGAATTTAAGCACCAATTGCTTGGTCTGGTCCCCGTCTTCTCCGTATACGTTGAAATCTTTGCCCAGGAGTTCCGGCGATTGGATTTTGCAGTAGTATTCCTGGTTCTCCGACATGGCAAACGGACCTTCGACCTTCAAGCTGAAAGGCCGGCGTTGTCCCCGTTCGTCAATAAACGCGGTCAAATAATAATGGCTCATTCCTTTTCCCAGAAGATGTAGCTATTTATCATATTCCCGGTTACGTGAACCGATATTAGCGTGCGATAATGCCAAATCCGGGTTGGGACATCAAGTCGAAAATCGGTCCCAAACCCTCCTATCATCGCAAACAATTGTGAAAAATTCGTTAATACTGTGTGAAGGTTTTGTGACAAAAACCGGATAAATCCTTTTAACAGGAACATTTGAATTTCTAACGGTGAAGTGCTGATTTAATTCACAGTTGTGGAAAACTTTTTTATTTTCCGTTTGAAAAATGGAAAGAATGGGCAGGTTGTCGAAAGAAAATTGCAAGGGGTTTCACCCAGGCGGGTTTCCCTCCCGGTCTCAGCGCCGCCAAGCGTGAAATTTTCTGATGAAATTGAGCAGGCCCGCCGGAGCGTGGTTCTTTTTCCAGAGACCGGCAGCGTATTTATTGGCTTCCGCCATCGTCGGATAGATGTGGATGGTGCCCAGAATCTTGTTGAGGCCGAGGCCGTGTTTCATGGCCAGTACGTATTCGGTGATTAAATCCCCGGCGTGGTAGCCGACGATGGTGACGCCCAGAATTTTATCTTTCCCCGGCGGGGTGATCACTTTGACATAGCCTTTATCCTCGCTGTCGGCGATGGCGCGGTCGAGATCGTCAATCCCATAGGTCGTCACCTCATGGGGGATACCCTGCTCCTTCGCGTCTTTTTCGTTGAGGCCGACGCGCGCCACTTCCGGGTCGGTGAACGTCGCCCACGGAATAACCCGGTAATCCACCTTGTAAGTAAACGGCCAGAACGATAACGCGTTGACCGCGCAATACCAGGCCTGATGCGCGGCGGTGTGGGTGAACTGAAACGGTCCCGCCACGTCGCCGCAGGCGTAGATGTTTTTGTGCGTTGGAGTTCTCAAATATTGATCGACTGCCACCGTGCCGCGCGGTCCCAGTTGTACGCCGATCTCTTCCAGGCCGAAGCCTTTGGCGTTGGCGGCGCGGCCCACGGCGATCAGCACCTGATCGAACTCGACCCGGTCGGTTCCGCCCGCCTTTTCCACCAGCATGTATTTTTTACCATCCTGCAGTACCACTTCCTTGCAGGTGGAGTTGACGCGCACGTCAATGCCATCGGCCTCGAATTTTTGCCGCACCAGGCGGCTGGCTTCCTCGTCCTCGCGGATGAGAATGTCCGGCAGCATTTCCACAAGAGTGACCTCGCTTCCCAGCCGCGCGAAACATTGCGCCAGTTCACAGCCGATGGGCCCGCCGCCCGCCACCACCAGTTTCTTCGGCAACTCGCGCAGGTTCCAGATCGTATCCGTCGTCAGGAAGTTCACCTGGTCGAGGCCGGGAATGGGCGGCACCGCCGGCCGGGCGCCGGTGGCGATGATGATGTTCTTCGTGGTCAGCGTCTTGCCGTTCACCTGCACCTCGTGCGGCGAAAGGATTTGCGCCTCACCCGTGATGCAATCCACACCCAGCTTCGTGTAGCGTTCGATGCTGTCGTGCGGCTCAACTTTTTGGATGACGCCCTGCACGCGCTCCATGACATCGGCAAACTCGAAATCCACCTGCGCCGACTTCAGACCGAAATCCTGTGATCGTTTAATGTAAGAGAGAATTTTGGCACTGCGCAGAAGCGCCTTGCTGGGAACGCAGCCGGTGTGGAGACAGTCGCCGCCCATCTTGTGTTTTTCAATGAGCGCGACCCTGGCGTTGAGCACCGAGGCGATGTACGCCGATACCAGCCCCGCCGAACCCGCGCCGATCAC
>CBDVDB010000355.1:0-2215 GCA_965372625.1 uncultured Nitrospinaceae bacterium | reverse complement strand
TTCTTGAGGAACCGGCGCGATGGGCGTCTCATTCACCGGGGGCGCGGGTGGGATTTGCGGCCCGGTAGGAATGCTGATCAGGCTTACCATAAACGCCGGTTTGATCCGTTTGACTATTTTCTGGGTATGAGGAAGAAACATCACCACCGTGAACAGAAAAAAATGAAAAAAAACGGAGACCACCAGCATCTGGTTGTAATCGATGACTGAGGATTGCGCGGATCTCATTAGTTGGGGTCGGTCATCATACCGATATTCTGAACTCCGGCCCGGCGAAGGGTAGCCATGACTTTGATGACGTAACCGTAATCCAAACTGCGGTCGGCCCGGAAATAAACCGCGCCGTCCTTCTGGTTTTTCAAATACTGAGTCAGCTTACTGGTGAGGACAACCATGTTATCCATTTTTTCCTTGTTCCAGTAAACCGTTTTATTGCTTCGCACCGAAACGGTGGGAACATCTTTCATCTCGATCGCTTCCGTGCTCTCCCCGGGAAGCTGCAGATCCATCCCATGCTGCATCAAGGGCGTGGTGATCATGAAAATCACCAGCAGAACCAGCATGACGTCCACAAAGGGAGTCACATTGATATCAGCCATCAATCGGGTTGATCTTCTCCGCTCCAACTATAATTCCTCCATGCGTACTGGATCGGCCGACTCATCCATGAAGTCCTTTTCAACCATGAAAATGAAATCCCCGCCGAAATCTTCCATCCGGTGGTTGAATCCCTGAATCCGGCTGTTCAGATAGTTGAAAAACACCACGGCGGGAATCGCGGCTACCAACCCGGCGGCGGTAGCGATCAGGGCTTCGGCAATGCCGGGGGCCACCCCACCGATACTGGCGGAACCCTGCACGCCGATCAGACGGAAGGAATGCATGATTCCCCACACCGTCCCGAACAAACCGATAAACGGCGCGGTACTCCCCGTGGTCGCCAGAAAATCAAGCCGGTGCCCCAGGCTTTCAATTTCATGATTGGTGGATTTATTCAACGCCAGGCTGATGCCCTTGAGGTCCTTCCGCGTCAAACTCAACGGCGGTCTCTCTTTATTCTTGGAACGGGACCCGCCCATTTCCTTAAATACATACAACTCATGATAGCCCGCCAGAAACACCCGCGAGATCGGACTGAATTTCAACTCCCTGCAGAAATTGTAGATATTCGTCAGGCTGTCACTTTTGGAAAAAATCTTCAAAAACATCTGGTCCTCTTTACGCGCCCGGCGAAACACAAAAAACTTGGTCAAAATAATGGCCCAGGATACCGCCGAAAATACAAAGAGAAGTAACAGGACCGCCTTGGCCACCGAAGTAGACCGGGAAACCATTTCCAAAATACTTAAAGGATCGGCTGAGCTTGCAGCTTCTAACATGGAAGATGTTCCTGAATGAAAGTCAACGGAAGGAGGTTAAAAGATAACGGACTTCACTAAAGGCTAACACTAAACACTATATTTTACCTGTTATTTTCTGTCAATTCAATTAAAGGAAGGCGGAAATTACAGGTCGCTTTTTCAATCGATTGTAAAACGGGGAAAGGGAACTTCCCGGAGAAAGGCCACCGGGTCAATTTTTAACCCGTTCGAGATATTCCCCCGACGAGGTCGATACCCGGACCTTCTCCCCGATATTCACAAACTGGGGCACCGTAACCACCAGCCCGGTTTCGAGGGTGGCGGGCTTGCCGCTGCCGGAGGCGGTGGCCCCCTTCATCTGGGGTTCGGTGTCTTCTACTGTCAATTCCACCATTTCCGGAAGAGCGAGGCCGATGGGTTTTTCTTCATGAAACTCGACCTTTACTTTGGTGTTGGGCAGAAGGAATTGCCTGGCATCGGCGATGATATCTTCGTCAATGAATATCTGTTCGTAGGTTTCGCTGTTCATGAAACAGTAGCCGGAAGCGTCGGAGTACAGATACTCCATTTCCGCCTGCTCAAGGTTGGCGCGCTCCACTTCCTCATCTGCCCGGAACTTGACCTCCGTCTGCGTCCCGTTTTTCAAATTCCGCAGTTTGGCTTGGCAAAACGCCCGTTTGTTGCCGGGAGTGCGGTGCTCCGAGGTCATCACCCGGTACAGTTCCTTATTATAGATAATGACATAACCCGGACGAATCCCGTTCCCGCTGATATATTTCCCCATCCAAACGCCTCCATATTTCAAAAATTTTTGCTTGATCCAAATTTATCACAAACCCCCACTCAAAAAGAAG
>CBDVDB010000354.1:0-2268 GCA_965372625.1 uncultured Nitrospinaceae bacterium | reverse complement strand
GGATAAGAAGCCAGGGCCGTTTCGCTCCCGGTAAAACCCAGGAACGCGAGGGCCATCAGGCCGGTTGCAAAAAATCCAGGGTGCCGCATGAAATTTCTCCCAAAAAGTTATTCTATTGAATAGTATACGGCTTGGGGGAGGGTTTTGACACTCCAAAAATTACATGGAAATTCCTTTGAAATCGGGGGTTTTAGAAGGGCCTGTGTTCCCCGGGGAAAAGGTAAAATGTCTTGAAATCACACATTATTTTGTACACAATGACCGCACCCTTAACTTTTTCAGGAACATCATGCTCGCTTTTGCCAAAGACATTACCCAAAGAGAACCGAATCATCCCGAGGAAGGCGATAACTCCAAACTAAAGGAATACATGAGCTACCAGCGGAGGATCAACCACGAGAAGCTGATCTACCATTCCCTGGACCATGCCAAAAACTACCTGCAGAAAACCATCAACGATCTGCGTGGGGATGAAAATAAATTGAAGGCGTACCTGGCCAAAGCGTTCCCGGCTTCCAACCGCTATGCCGACTCCGATACGCTGATGCTGATGCTGAGGAAACTGGTGAACGCTCATAATGCCACCAACAACTGGTACCGCCTGAACCGGTTTTACTTCGGCCTGGTGTACGACGCCATGAGCCGCTTCGTCCAGATCTACAACCGGCTGGTCCGGGAAGCGCCGGAAAAAAGCGAGGAGTACGGCATCACCGACAAACTGGAGATCGATTTTGACGACTGGGTCCGGTTGTATTTCCATGATCTGGATTTTTTAATCGGGCAGGATCTGCCCTATGTACACTTCACTTTCCGCAACCGCAACCGTGCCATTGAAGCTTTCATGCAAAAGGAAATGGATTCCGGAAAATCCCGCCAGGAAGCGGTCGAAAGCGCCGCCAAGAAATTCAATATCGAACAGGACGCCGTGAACATTCTGCTGACTCAAACCATCGATCAGAAGGATTTGGAATTATTTTACACCTCCAGGGAAAACCTCATTTACGAATTTCTTTACGACACCGCTTCGGAGGAAGGGTTTCTGGACGGCCAAAGCCTGATCGATCATTCCTATTTTCTTGCCCATCAACTCAAGGGATTGTCCGCACAGGAAGCCGAATCGGCGGTCAGCGAAATCGAAAGGCTTTCAAAGCACTAAAAGCGTGTTAGACTGTTGGAGCTTTTTTTTCAGGAGACAGATGAACCTCCTATAAACCTTTAACTTATTACAACTCTAATGACGGATAAATACGATATGGCATGGGATGACATTCAGGACCCGGTTCCACCAAGGGGAGGCCGGGGTGGCGGCGGCAAAGGCGGGGGACCGGGAGGCGGCGGTCAGGGACCTCAGTTTGAATTGCCGCCGATCAAGATACCGCAGTTGACCCCCACCACCATTGCCGCCGGGATTATTATTCTGCTGGTGGTCTGGATTGTGCCCAGCATTTTTTATACCGTGGCACAGGATGAAGAAGGCGTGGTCACACGGTTTGGAGAATACGTGCGGTCCACTCCCCCGGGACTGCAATGGAAACTCCCCTCCCCGATTGAACATGTAGCGACCCCCAAGGTCCGCAGGGTCCGGACCACTACGGTCGGTTTTCGTAAAAGAACCGGGGGCCAGGAACAGGATGTACCGCATGAATCTCAAATGCTGACCGGCGACGAGAACCTGGTCGATATCGATCTGGTGGTCCAGTACCACATTATCAGCGCCGAGAACTATCTGTTCAATATCAGAAACCAGGCCCAGGCGGTGCACGACGTGGCCGAGACCGCCCTGCGCGGGATTATCGGCAACCGGCCCATCGACGATGCCATCACCGACGCTAAATCGGAAATTCAAATTCAGTTAAAGGAAGCCATGCAGTCGATTCTGGATAAATATGAATCCGGCATCGAAATATTAAATACCCAACTCAGCGATGTCAGCCCGCCGCAACCGGTTGATTTCGCCTTTAAAGACGTGCAAAGCGCCAAGGAAGATAAAGACCGCCTCATCAATGAAGCCAAAGGCTACCGCAATTCGGTGATCCCGGAAGCCCGCGGGAAAGCGGCTCAAATCATTGCCGCGGCGGAAGGCTACCGGGAAGAGGTCATCAGCAAAGCCGAGGGTGACGCGCACCGGTTTCTGGCGCAATATAAAGAATACAGAAAAGCTCCGCAGGTGACCCGAAAGAGGATTTATCTGGAGACGATGGAAGAGATTTATCCCGGCATGAACAAAGTGATCATGTCCGGCAATAAGAGCGGCGTACTGCCCATTCT
>CBDVDB010000353.1:0-2268 GCA_965372625.1 uncultured Nitrospinaceae bacterium | reverse complement strand
TATTCAGCCCCGGGCGTCGCGCAACCAGATACTCGGAATCCATAATCATTCCCTGAAAATCAAACTGACCTCGCCGCCGGTGGACGGCGCGGCCAACCAGGCATGTATCAAATTTCTGGCGAAAGCGTTCGGCATCAGCCCTTCGCGCGTCTCTATCGTCAAGGGCGAAACCAGCCGCAACAAAATCATCCAGTTTGCGGAGATGGATCAACAAACTTTTATGAACACCCTCCAGTCCCTGATGGCAGAGACCGGTTAAGAAGGTAAAGGAACCCATGGTTAAAACGATTGAGTACATAGACGGCGTGGTGCGCATGATCGATCAGACCCGCCTGCCGAACGAAAAAGTGTTCGTCGACTGCAAAACGGTCGAGGACGTCGGCCATGCCATCAAGACCATGATCATTCGCGGCGCTCCGGCCATCGGCGTGGCGGCGGCCATGGGGGTGAGCCTCGCGGCGGATGCTATCGACGCGCCCGATTTCGATTCCTTTTACGAGGAACTGAAAACCAAATGCGATACGCTGGGGAAATCCCGCCCCACTGCCGTCAACCTCGCCTGGGCGATCGACCGCATGCAACGCGTGACGCGGGAAAACAGCGGCCTGAGTATTTCCGATTTGAAACTGCGCCTGCGGGACGAAGCCCTGTCCATCTGCAAAGAGGATATCTCCGCCAACAAGCTGATGGGCAGTCACGGCCAGACGTTGCTCACTAACGGGCAAACGGTGCTCACCCATTGCAACGCGGGCGCTTTGGCCACCGCCGGGTTCGGTACCGCGCTGGGGGTGATCCGTGCGGCCATCAACGCCGGCAAGGACATCCGGGTGGTGGCCAACGAGACCCGGCCGTTCCTGCAGGGCGCGCGCCTCACGGCGTGGGAGCTGAAAGAGGATAACATCCCGGTCAAACTCATCACCGATAACATGTGCGGCTTCTTCATGCGCAAGGGCGACATCGACGCGGTGGTGGTGGGGGCGGACCGCATCGCGGGCAACGGCGACGTCGCCAACAAGATCGGCACCTATATGGTGGCGGTCCTCGCGCAGAAACACAATATCCCGTTTTACGTGGTGGCGCCGGTGTCGACGCTCGACCTTTCGCTCGCTTCCGGCGACGACATTCCCATCGAGGAGCGCAGTACCGAGGAAGTGGTGTCGTTCAACAACAAACGCATCGCCCCGGAAAATATCGACGTGGCGCACCCGGCGTTCGACATCACCCCGAACGAATTGGTGCACGCCATCATCACCGAACGGGGCATCGCGCGCGCGCCCTACACCGACAGTCTCAAACAACTCGCGGAAAAATCGTGAAAGCCATGATCCTGGCGGCGGGATTCGGCACCCGCCTGCGCCCCCTGACGAATAAAGTTCCCAAGCCGATGGTGCCGATTCTGAACCGGCCGATCCTGGAATACACGATTCACCTGCTACGCACCCACGGCGTCCGCGACATCACCATCAACCTGCACCACCTGCCGGACATGATCCTGGATCACTTTGGCGACGGCAAAGATTTTGGGGTGGAGTTGCACTGGTCGCACGAACCGGAAATTCTCGGCACCGCCGGCGGCATCAAGCAGGCGCAGAAATTTCTCGACGGCGAATCGTTTCTGGTCATCAACAGCGACGTGGTGACCGACATCGACCTCAGCAAGGTGATCGCGTTTCACAAGGCGCGGGGTTCGGCGCTGACGCTGGTGGTGCGGGAAGGCGACTCGCCCGAGCAGTGCGATCCGATTGAAGTGGACGAGGACGACCGCATCGTGCATATGGTCGGCGCGTCATCTATGAACATGCCGGACGATACGACGCGCGTGCTGTTCACCGGCATTCAGGTGATGGAGCCGGAAATTTTCGACCGCATCCCGGAAAACAAATTTTACGGCACCACCACCGACGTGTTCCCCGGCATGCTGGTGGATGAACTGCCGATGTTCGTGTACTGGCACACCGGCTACTGGAAGGACATCGGCACGATCCAGAGTTACCTGGACGTGCACCGGGATCTGCTGGACGGGCGGATGGACGGCGGACCTCCCCAAAAATTCAGCAACCTGCCGCAGGGGCAACTCACCCCGCCTAACCTGCTGGGAAGGAATTGCAAAATCGCCGACAATGCCAGGATCGGCCCCTACGCCGTGCTGGGCGACGGCTGTACCGTCGGCGACCACGCCGTCATCGAACACTCCATCTGCTGGGAGGGCGTGACCTTAGGCAAAGGCAGCCATGTCAACCAATCCGTTTTGGGAAACGGTGTGACGAT
>CBDVDB010000352.1:0-2280 GCA_965372625.1 uncultured Nitrospinaceae bacterium | reverse complement strand
GCGGAAGCCACCACCGTTTTTCCACTTGGACCGGAATTTAAAAAGATGGGATTGGAGACCAACCGGTTGCCGGAATCGGCTTCTATCAGAAGCCGGTAGTACGCCGGCTGCGACCGGTCCCAAGCGGAATCCTGCCACACATCTTCATACGGCAACCGCAGGACCGCTTTTTTGATCACCTTGCCATTGCGAATGAGTTTGAGAGTGGCGCGGGACTCCGACCCGTCTTTCATACTCAGTTTGAGGGCGATGTCCGGCGGCTTGCCGGTGTTCAGGTTTTCTCCCATCACCGCCCGTTTCCCGGTGGCGGGGTCGGCCAGCTCGAAGGTATCCAGCGAAAGACGTTTTTTATTATCCGGTTGTTTCACGGCGTACATGCGTCCGGCGCGTAAGGCTTCCATGACGGCGGCCCGGTTTTTCTGTTTCACCAGCAGGATGGTGCGCACCCCGCCCAGGGGTCCCTGCCCCTGCCCTTCGCAATGAAAATCATTGGCGCCGTACCCCCACACCGGCCGGTCCCGCTGGCCGCCGATATACTGCATGAGCACCTGGTCCCATTCCTGGCCGGGTTTAACGGCCGATACCGGGGAATCATTCACCGCCTGGAAACCCGTATAATCGCGCGTCAGCAACAGGTCCTGCGAATGATTGTCCGTCCGGATTTTCACTTTCATCAGGCCGCCATCGAGTATTTTCAACACCGGTGTTTCCAGATGATTCCAGAACACCAGAGCCCCTTTGGAGTCCGCGTAGTCGATCAGATATTGATAAGGTTTCACTCCCAGGTCACCCTGATACTGATCGAACGGAGAACTTTTAAAGGGATGCGAGTTGGCCGCCAACAGGGACATGGCCACGGCAAAAATAAAAGAGATGCCGCGAAAGCGCCAGCGCTTGACCATGCATGTAAAAAGGCCGATCAGCGCGAGGCTGCACAACAGGGTAAACGCAAGATAGTTTTCTTCCAGATACCGGGTGGTGAGACTGCCGTTCAGAATGGGCATTTCCTCGTAATCCCGGGAAGTCGGGAGACCGACGATCAACAAATGCTTGTCCCAGTTATGGGCGACCAGGTTCTGGTCCAGCGGATTTCCGGTCCAGTAGTAAAAGGGCGCGCTTTCCACCCCCGGCACCAGAACCAGAGAATCATCCGTGCGATCAATCTGGTTGATCTCGCTCAGGTAGGCGGTGGGGCCATTGTCCAACAGGGCGGGACGGCCTATATTAATTTTAAGGACCCGCTCCAGATACGGCAGGCCGTATTGCAGGGTTTGGCGGTCGTGATCGCCGAACAGCAGACCGTCCAGCCCCTTAAACTCCGCCTGGGTCATCAACTCCTGGATGGAGGAACAGCCGGTGCTGAAGCGCGACTTGATATCGGCCGCCAGCTCCAGTTGCTGATATTCCGCCCGCGCGGCCTGCGGCCAGCAGGCCCAAATGAAAGACCCTATCAGGAGAAAGGCCGCCACCCGGCAGAAACCAGTCCGGTCGCCGGTCGCCGGTCGCCGGGTCAATCGGTCATCAATAAGAGGTTCCATCAGGTTTTCGAATAGGAGATTGGGGTTGGGCATTATCAGGGGCTGTCCGTAATCATATCCCGATCATGGTATCACCGTAAAACCGGCGAAGCAAAAATTCCGGACCCCTCCATCCCGCCCCTGTATTGCCCGTCGAAGACAGCTTGTGTTATACTTTTTAATTAGTTATAGATACCCTGCCGGTTT
The DNA here is from genome assembly GCA_965372625.1 of uncultured Nitrospinaceae bacterium. Taxonomy (GTDB): domain Bacteria; phylum Nitrospinota; class Nitrospinia; order Nitrospinales; family Nitrospinaceae; genus SZUA-226. Next base: position 556 of record CBDVDB010000352.1, on the reverse strand, counting down.
CATTTCGGTGCAAATCAGCAATTCTCAAAGAGTTTCAGCAGCCGCTCCACCTGAAGGAATGCTTGCCATGAGCGCAAAAATACTGGTAGCCGACGAAAGCCCCACCATCCACAAAATCGTGGCCATGGCGTTTGAAAACGAGGGCATGACGGTGGAAGGCATCAGCCGGGGCGAGCACGTCCTCGAGTATATGGTGGATTTCAAACCCGACATCGTTCTCGCGGATATTCATTTGCCGGGGCTCGACGGTTACCAACTCAGCCGGGCCATCAAAGATTCGGGAAAATTCCCCGCGACCCGGATCATCCTGTTGACCAGTGATTTTGAGGATGTGGATGAGGAAGCGCTGAAAAGATCCCAGGCCGACGATACCGTTTCCAAGCCGTTCAAGTCCGAGGAAATCCTGAAAAAGGTCAAATCTCAATTGCTTATTGGCGAACCGGAGAAAGAAGCCCCGGCCCCGGAAACCGGCTCTCCTTCAGAACCTGGGAGAAACGATGTCATCCAGAGCGAGTTTGAAGATATCGTCAGCCAGGAAAAGGCAACCGGGCAGGAT
>CBDVDB010000351.1:0-2286 GCA_965372625.1 uncultured Nitrospinaceae bacterium | reverse complement strand
CTCCGCCCTCGACGAACTTTACCAGGACGATATCCACGGCCTGGGTAACGAATAAACGGCGCATCGCCGCCCTCTAGCGAGGGAGGCAACTGGCAGACCGTTATCGGCATACGATGGTCGTTGGGCGCAAATCACAGTTTTTAAATTTGCTCCGGGCCTTGCCCGGGCGGCGGGGGCTACCCCGAATTGTGCAGGAAACTCATCAGCCGCAATGTTGAAATCCCTTCCCCTATTATCTTATCTCTTAATCGCTCTGCCATTGCTGTTGGTGGATAGGGCATGGGGCGATCCGCCCTCTCCCCAGACCGGGGAAATGGTCGCCATCCCCGCTGGCACCGTCGTGTGGTCCAGGGAAAAAAAGCCAATCGCCGTCGCCGCGTTTTTCATCGACCGGTACGAAGTCACCCAGCAACACTACGAAAAAATTATGGGAGAGAACCTTGCCTTCTTTAAAGGACCGAAGCGCCCGGTGGAAAATGTCAACTGGCATGAGGCCGATGCCTACTGCCGCAAAATCGGCAAACGACTGCCCACCGAATGGGAATGGGAATGGGCGGCGCGCGCCGGATCCACGACCCGGTATTACTGGGGGGACACCATGGACGACGCCTACGCCTGGTATAAGAAAAATGCCGATAAGCAGACCCATCCCATCGGTCAGAAAAAACCCAATGCCTACGGATTGTACGATACGGCGGGCAACGTCTGGGAATGGACGGCGAGCGATCACGAAAACGGCGGCAAAGTCCAGCGCGGCGGGTCGTGGCGCAATAACGCCATCAGCCAGCGCCCCGGCCACCGCATCCTGAGCAACCCCCTCTACCGCTACCACTACGTCGGCTTCCGTTGCGCTCTTGCGCAGAGGGCGAATTTGCTCACGACGGACTGAGTTGCTTGAGTTTTGCGTTGAGAACTTTCGGATTCGGATAAGGGTTCGATTTCCACCCCTCCAGCCAGCCTTAAAACCCCCAAAATAGTTATAATACGAATTTAGACTAGTTATAATCTATATATTGTAGGTTATAAATTCGATATACCATGCATATGGTAGTTATAAAGTGAATTTTGGGTAGTTATAATATCTTGCGACTCTTTATAACTAGTGCTAATATATATTAAGACTAGTTATAAAATGAATTACAACTAGTTTTAAACTGGGAATTGACCTCAAAACAAATGCCAAAAAGTCGACCGGAAAAGATCAAGGAGTTTTTATTGGCTAATATCCCGAGCCACCCCAGGGATATTGTCCCGTTGACGGCCCAATGGATGAAGGTGACTCCCACTACCGTCCACCGGCACTTGAAAAAACTTCTCAAACAGGGAGAAGTGATCAAAACCGGCCGTACCCGAGGCGTCTCCTATTACCTGAATTCGGCATTGAAGAAGGAATTAGTTTTTCCTATCAAACCCGGATTGGAGGAACATCAGGTATGGATGGATTATTTTCACGATGCCTTTTCCATTTTACCGGAGAATGTTTATTCCATTTGCAACTATGCGTTCGGAGAAATGTTCAACAATGCCATTGATCATTCCCAGGGAAATGAAATCCGCGTTTTTTCTAAAATGGAGGGAGAGTTTTTTAAGCTGAGCATTCATGACGATGGGATCGGTATATTCAAAAAAGTGAAAGACGCATTAGACCTGGAAAGTGAGAGGGCGAGTATTCTCGAATTAACCAAAGGCAAATTCACCACCGATCCTGATAACCACACCGGGGAAGGTATCTTTTTTACCTCCCGCGCTTTAGATTTATTTACTATCGTTTCCTCAAAATTAACCTACATTAAAAATAACCTGGAGGATGACTGGTTCATTGAAACTCCTGATGAACCTTTTAAAGGCACGGGGGTTTTTTTGAAAATAAACATTAATTCAAATAGAAAATTGGAAGAAATTTTTCGTCAATATTCCACTCTTGACGAGGAGGAAGGCATACGCAAATTTGACAAAACACACATCATCGTTAACCTCAGTAAACCTGATCAGGACCATTATGTTTCGCGTTCGCAGGCAAAAAGGATTTTGACAGGTCTGGAAGAATTTAATCATATTGTTTTTGATTTCAGGGATATCAAAAGCGTCGGGCAGGGCTTTGTGGATGAGGTTTTCCGTATATTTCAGAAAAAGCATCCGAACATCAAAATCGAATTCACGAATGCCAATGAGGACGTGCGCTTTATGATCGAACGAGGCCTTCCACAAAAGCCAGGCGATAAATAATAGGCCAATCTCGCATTGCTTCCATCTCGTTTGATACTAATTGACAATCGGCCTTACATG
>CBDVDB010000350.1:0-2328 GCA_965372625.1 uncultured Nitrospinaceae bacterium | reverse complement strand
CCGGCGCCGTTTCGTACGATAAGGGTTTAAGGCGAAACCCGTTCGGCAGGCATTTTATGGTAAAGTGAGCTATAGATAAACGGAAAAATGAAACGGTAACTATCAGGAACTCTCAGGATATGACTCCTCCTCTGGCAGGAAAAAAAGTCGTGCTCGGCGTGTCCGGCGGGATCGCCGCTTACAAGGCGGTGGAGCTGTTGCGCCTGCTGGTAAAAGAGGGGGCGGAGGTGACCGTAGTGATGACTCAAAACGCGAAACAGTTCGTCACTCCACTGACCTTTGAAGCGCTGTCCGGCCAACCCGTCTATCATGAAATATTCGGCAGCGAGTCGTCGGCATCGATGGCACACATCCGGGCGGCGGAGAACGCCGATCTGATGATCATCGCCCCCGCCACCGCCAACACCATCGGCAAAATGGCGCACGGGCTGGCCGACGATCCGTTGTCGACTCTGTTCGCGGCGTTCGCCGGTCCGGTGCTCGTGGCCCCGGCCATGAATGACAGGATGTGGGACAATCCCGCCGTCCAGGAAAATATCCGGACGCTCAGGAAGCGGGGCGTGGGCATCATCGATCCGGAAGCAGGAGAGCTGGCCTGCGGAGTTGTGGGCCTCGGCCGCCTCGCGGAACCGGAGCGTCTGCTGGCCGCGGTCCGTAAAGGCCTGCTTCGGAAAAGCGACCTGTCGGGTCTGCGTATTCTGGTAACCGCCGGGCCGACGCGCGAACCGCTCGATCCGGTGCGCTTCATCACCAACCGGTCCTCGGGAAAAATGGGCTACGCCATCGCCCGTCAGGCTCAAAGCCGGGGTGCGGAGGTGACGCTGATCAGCGGGCCGACGCATCTGGAACCCCCCTTTGGTGTGACCCTCCTGGATTGCCAGCAGAGCGGGGAGATGGCGTCATTGGTACTCGATCACCTGCCGGAGTGTGATGTGTTGATCATGACCGCCGCCGTGGGAGATTTCGCGCCGGAATCCGTCCGGAAGGAAAAAATCAAAAAGAAAGACGAGGCCGGGTTCACCCTCCATCTCAAACCGACTCAGGATATTCTGCTGGCGGTGGCGAACAAAAAATCCGGTCAGTTTATTGTCGGGTTCGCCGCCGAAAGCGAAAACCTCGTGCAGAGCGCCACTGAAAAACTGAAACGCAAACAACTCGATCTGATCGTTGCCAACGACATCAGCGCTCCCGGAATAGGATTTCAGTCCGACAACAATCAGGTCACTCTGATCGGCCGTGACGAAAAGGTCGAATCCCTGCCGCACCTCTCCAAAACGGAAATCGCCGAACTCCTGCTTGACCGGATCCTCGGGAAATTAAAAAAATAAAATTTTAAATTTATTTTTTGGCAGGTTGGGGAGCGTTGGCGACGCATCGGAAGCCGACGGTTTTACTGCGCGCTTTCGGAACGGTGGCGTTGCGGTAGGTGAGGCGGATATCCTCGAGTTTATTCTTCCAGTTGCCGCCGCGAATTATTTTATAGTGGCCCTTTTCCGGTCCGGGCGGATTTTCCTTGGGCGAAAAAAGGTAATATTCCGGGTAGTGCCAGTCCTTCACCCACTCCGAGACGTTGCCGGACATATCGAACACGCCGTAATCGGATTTTCCCTTGGGATACGATCCCACCGGAGCCGTTTTTCTGACGTGGTTGTCAAAATTGGCCCGCGTTTTGTCCGGCGGTTCGTTGCCCCAGGGAAACCGGACGGGCCGTTTGCCGCGCGCGGCTTTTTCCCATTCCGCTTCCGTCGGCAGGCGTTTGTTTTTCCATTGGCAGTAGGCCCGCGCCTCTTTCCAGGTGATGCCTACTACCGGCTGAAGGGAATGGTTGAAGTCGTTATCGTCCCAGTAGCGCGGAGGATTTTTGGAATGGGTCGCCTCAATAAATTTTTTAAATTTGGCGTTGGTGACTTCGTAGAGATCTACATAAAATGCGTCGAGGATAACTTCATGCGCGGGATCTTCCGGTCCCAGCATATGCCGGTCGGCCTGGAAAATGGAAATCGGATCCAGCTCGCTGAGCGAGAGCCGGCTCCCCATTTCAAAAGCCCCCTCAGGGATGAGAACCATACCGGCATAGGGGGAAGGGGCTACCTTTTTTATAGGGTCGCCCATAACTCCAATGGCCGACCCAAGCGACAGTATCAAGGACAAGATAATGATTTTTATAAACATAAGTGGAAACGCTCGATTACACTAACGTAAAGGGTTAACGAAAGAGCCCGGAATATCAAGTTTGCTCGTTGACACCATAGGGTAATCATAATAAAATTTCAACAAACATCCTAATGTGTTTTTGAAACAGACTTTGGCTTGCCCAGGCATGCTGAG
>CBDVDB010000349.1:0-2333 GCA_965372625.1 uncultured Nitrospinaceae bacterium | reverse complement strand
CCGGCACCGTCGCCAGACCGAAGGCCGAAAAATTGCTCCGCGCCAACTCCGCCGCCAGGCCGGAGTTCTGCATGCCCACCTCCACCGAAATCGTCCGGGCCTCCCGGTCGCTGATTTTGATGGCACGGGAGAGCAGGTATCCCAGCAGGAAACCCAGAACATGCAGGATCACCACCGCCCCAAGGAGGGCCGCGCCGCTCTCCAGAATGGCGTTCTTTTTGGCGGCGAGAATATAGTCGACGATGAACACGATGGACAACACCGCCAGAAACGGCGTGTAGGCAGTGATGCGCTGCACTTGTTGATGAAAAAAATAGTTGAGGGCGATGCCCGCCGTCACCGGCAGAATCACTACCTGGAAGGTTTTGATCAGCAGGCCGAGGGTGTCGACCTCCACCGCCGTTCCCGTCAATGCTTCCGAAGCCGACTGCACCAGCCAGGTGGTCAACAGCGGCGTCATGAGAACCGCCAGCAGAGTCGAGCAGGTGGTGAGCGTCACCGATAACGCGACGTTGAGTTTCGCGATAAAACAAACGACGTTGGACGCGGTGCCGCCGGGGCAACACCCGACCAGTACCAGCCCAATAACGAAGTCGATGGGGAGCTTGAACAAGTGCGCCAGGCCAAACGCTAAAAACGGCATGACGCAATATTGGAGGCCCACGCCCGCCAGCACGGCGCCGGGGATTTCCAGAATGCGCGCGAAATCCTGCGCCCTGAGCGACAGCCCCATGCTGAGCATGATGATGCCGAGGAAGTACGGGATCCATGTGGGTTGAAACCAGGTGGCGGTGGCGGGTTCCCACAATGCCAGCCCCGCGCCCAGCATCACCCACACCGGGAAGGCATTGGCCAGCGCGATGAAAAGTTTTTCAGTTCTGTTCAGAGGAGGTTCTCCTGCAAGGGGAAGAAAATTTTCTTCCTTTAGATAATAAGGATCGGCTTCTTAGAACCCCTCTAAAGAGGGAATTGACAGATAGGGTGGGTGAGCATAAATTTAATCTAAATGAATTGAAATTGATAAGGATTTTCAAAATAAAAATCGACCTGTTGCTTGGGCCATCCCCGAGAATCCCCTCCATTTTGATGACCCAACTTTTCATGCGAGCTATTTTTTGAAAAGTGGCGACACGGTCACCTTTTTTGGGGGGAATCATGTATAAATTTCTATTATCATTAATAGTTTCAATAATTTTAGCCTCATCGATTTTTCTGTTTTACAACCAAAGTTGGAGTAGAACCAAGTTCATCCCCTTGGGAGTGTCCCCGATTATCGCAACCGATTATATTCATTCGGTGATCGAAGCGGATCGAACCATTTACTCGAAAATGATCGTGGAGCGCCTGGGGGACGCCATTTCCTTAAAGGCAGAGGAAAACTGGCTGGAAAAAAACACCCTGCCTCTTCCCGCCCAGTTCCTTTTATTGGCCTCGGAAAACGTCAAGTCCCAAAGATTGGGAATGACCTACCGGCTTATGAGTTTGTGGCCCATTAATCCCCGAAACGGCCCAAAGGACGGGTTTGAAAAAAAAGGGCTGGAGGAAGTAAGAAAAAGCCCGAGACCGTATACGACCACTTTCACCTCCAAGGGAAAACTGATGTTCAAAGCCGTTTATCCTGACAAGGCGGTAAGCAAATCCTGCGTCACCTGCCACAATGGCCATCCCAAAAGTCCAAAAAAAGATTTCAAATTGGGTGGCGTGATGGGTGGAATAAGTATCACAATTCCTCTGGGCCAGGAAGGTTTGATTCCCGCGAAAGTCGTTGCCGATTTCATCCATGCCGTTTTGGAATCGGACCGTATGATATATACGGAATTCGTCGTCAATCGGCTGCAAAATAACAATATCGTCAAAGCCTCAGAACACTGGTGGAAAGACAAAGGTTTGATGCTCCCGGCCCAGTTTTTACTCCACGCTTCGGATTTGATCGCCCATAAACGTATGGGGCTTATGTACAAACTGTTAAGCCCCTGGCCGATTAATCAGTATAACCGGGCCGTGACCAAGTTTGAACAACAAGGTATGGGAGTAATCGTAAGGAACCCGAAAGATACGTATATCGGAACCTATACAGTTCATGACCGGCAATTCTTTGAGGCAGTCTATCCGGATTTTGCGGTTTCAAAGGCTTGTGTTTCCTGTCACAACTCGCATCCCAATAGCCCTAAACGCGATTTTAAGCTCAATGATGTGATGGGGGGAATCATGTTGAGTTTTCCAGTCCAATAAAAATGAGGAAATTCATGTGCTCTCAGAATTTGATAAGGGAGTTGAAGGCAAATCTCTTGAACTGGATTCTTAGAAAGGAATTTATTTGAACCGAGATTTCC
>CBDVDB010000348.1:0-2349 GCA_965372625.1 uncultured Nitrospinaceae bacterium | reverse complement strand
AAAAATTCCCCAATGATTAAAAAACTCCACCAACGGTTTCCCGAAAGGGGACCGGCGTTCTGGATCACGGGTGGCGCCGCGGCGGTTTCCGCCGGAACCATTTTTATTCTGTTCGTCAGCCTGGTTGCAGAAAGTATTCCCGTTTTTAGAATACACGGAGTTTCTTTTCTCTGGGGGACCGACTGGTTCGCGGGCGAATCTTACGGCGCGTTGCCGATGATCTTTGGTTCATTGATGGTGACAGGTCTGGCGATAGTGATGGTTCTGCCGTTTGCGCTGGGCAGCGCGGTTCTCACTTCGGAATTTCTGAACGGCCGCCCGCGCCTGATGGTCAAGGCCGCCATGGAACTGCTGGCGGGAGTGCCCGGCATCATCTACGGTTTGATGGGCATTGCGTTGCTGACGGTCTGGGTGCGTGATGTGTTTGGACTGATCGACGGCAATACCTTGTTCACCGCGGGACTGCTCTTGGCGGTGATGATTCTGCCGACGGTGATGACGCTGGCCGAGGACGCCCTGCGCGCGGTGCCCGGCGAGTTTCGCAACACGGCGCTCAGTCTCGGGCTGACCCGCATGGAAATGGTGCAACAAGTCGTGGTGCCGCAGGCGTTGCCGGGTCTGGCGGGGGCGGTGTTTCTGGGGCTGGGACGCGCCATGGGCGAAACCATCGCCGTCATGCTGGTGATCGGCGGTATCGACCGCATTCCGCAACCCTGGTTCAATATGTTCGCGCCGGGGCAGAACATTCCCTCGAAGATCGGACGCGAGGCCGCCGAAGCCCTCGGGTTCGATGTACAGTGGAGCGCGCTCATCGCCCTCGGGCTGGTATTGTTCGTGATGGTGATGGCCCTGAGTTTTACCGGAAACTTTCTTTTGAGGAAAGCGCGATGAACACTCGCCTCCTCAAAGAGCGGTTATCGATCATCACCCTGTACGGTCTCACCGGGTGCGGCTGTCTGGTGCTGGCGGTGATTCTGATGACGGTATTCATGAAAGGCGCCCCCGCACTAAGCGGCACGTTTCTATGGGAAGAGGCGCGCAACTTCGGCCTGGAGGGCGGTGTTTTTTATCAGATCATCGGCACGGTGATTCTAATGACCGGCGCGGCGCTGGTATGCCTGCCGGTGGCGTTGGGATCGGTGTTGTTTCAAACCGAGTTTTTGCATTCGCCGCAACTTAAAAAATTATTTCGCATGGTCATCTATTCTCTGAATGCGGTGCCCACCATTATTTTCGGATTGATCGGTTACCTGTTCTTCGGCGTGTTTCTGGAGGCCGGGGTGTCGTGGGTGACAGGCGTGCTGATCCTCGCCGTGATGATTCTGCCGACCCTGCACGTCAGTATTCACGAGGCGGTGGAATCGATTCCCGATCATTACCGGGAAGCGGGCCTCGCGCTGGGGTTATCACCCGGCCAGCAGATGCGGGCGGTCATTTTACCGCAGAGCCTGCACGGCATCGTGACGGGTACCCTGCTGGGTCTGGCGCGCGCGGCAGGGGAGACCGCGGCCATCATGTTCACCGCCACCGCGTTTTCCGGCGTGAAACTGCCCCGGTCGTGGACCGAACCGGTGACCACCCTGCAAACGCATATCCTGGTGCTGGCGCAGGAAGCGGCCAATCCGGTAGCGCTGACGAATGCCTGGGGCGCGGGTTTGGTGCTGCTCACCCTGGTGTTCATATTGATTGCGGCGACGCTGTGGATTCGAACTGGAATAACCATGGAGGCGGAACGATGAGCGAACACGCCATTCAACTGGAAAAGGTGCGCCTCAGTTATGCGGGCCGGGCGGTGATCGAAACCGCGTCCTGCTCGATTCGCAAAAATGAAGTGACGGCGGTGGCCGGTCCCTCGGGAAGCGGCAAGTCAACTTTACTCCGTACCCTGTGCCGCATGAACGACCGCATACCGGATTTTCATATCGAGGGAAGCGTGCGGGTATTGGGGATGGATATTCATGATCCCGGCGTCAATGTGTATCAACTTAGAAAGCAAGTGGGGATGGTGTTCCAGAAACCCTGCGTGTTCCCCAAATCCATATATGAAAACGTCATCTTCGGTTTAAAATTTCACGCTTCATCCAACGGGGAAATATTTTCCGAGCGAGGGGAGCGGGCCCTGCGCGATGCGTTTCTGTGGGACGAGGTGAAGGACCGCCTGGATCAACCGGCGCATACCCTGTCGCAGGGCCAGCAGCAGCGGCTGGCCATGGCGCGGACCCTGGCGGTCGAACCGGAAATTTTACTCCTGGACGAACCCACCTCCGCGCTCGATGCCAAATCCACCCAGGCCATTGAAGAACTGATCCTGTCGCTCAAGGACCGCCACACCATCGTGCTGGTCACGCA
>CBDVDB010000347.1:0-2360 GCA_965372625.1 uncultured Nitrospinaceae bacterium | reverse complement strand
TGATAGTATAGCTTTTTGTGAACCGGCGCGGACCGTGGAACCCGGTTTCGCCCTCCTTCCCACACACCGATGGCCAAGAAAGAACCGGAAACTTACCTCACATTTGATGACGTACTCCTCCTGCCGGCTTATTCCAAGGTGCTTCCGGCGGATGTCGACCTGACCACCCGTCTGACCCAGAAAATCAGCATGAACTGCCCGCTGTTGAGCGCGCCGATGGATACCGTCACCGAGACCAGCCTCGCGATCGCAGTGGCGCAGGAGGGCGGCATCGGCATTATCCATCGCAACCTGACCCCCAACCAGCAACGCAAGATGATCGACCGCGTCAAACGCGCGGTGAGCATAGTGATCTCCGATCCCATTACTCTGGAGCCGGACAATACCCTGGGCCACGCGCTTGAGATCATGGACAAATACAGCATTACCGGTATCCCCATCACCCAGGGTAAAAAACTGGTGGGCATTCTCACCAACCGGGATATCCGTTTCGAAACCCAGCACAGCAAAAAACTCTCCACCCTGATGACCCAGGACAAACTGGTCACCATCAAAGAAAACACGCCGCTGGAGGAATCCAAAAAACTGCTGCACGATCACCGTATCGAGAAACTGCCGGTGGTCGACGCCCAGGGCAACCTCAAGGGCCTGCTCACTCTCAGGGATATTTTGAAATCGACCAAGTACCCGAACTCCGCGAAAGATAAAAAAGGCCGCCTGCTGGTGGGCGCGGCGTTGGGCGTTTCTTCCGGATATATGGAACATATCGGCGAAATGGCGGAGGTCGGGCTGGATGTGCTGGTGATCGACAGTGCTCACGGACATTCGGACAAGGTGCTCAAAACCATTCAGGAAATTAAAAAAACGTTTCCGAAACTGCAACTGATCGGCGGCAACGTCGCCACTGCCGAAGGCACCACGGCGTTGATCGAAGCCGGGGCGGACGCGGTGAAGGTGGGCGTCGGGCCGGGATCGATCTGCACCACTCGCGTGGTGACGGGCGTCGGCGTGCCGCAGATCACCGCCGTTAAAAAATGCGTCGAGGCGGCGGAAGCGAAGGGGATTCCCATTATCTCCGACGGCGGCATCCGCCATTCCGGCGATATCACCAAGGCCCTCGCCGCCGGCGCGGCGAGCGTGATGATCGGGTCGCTGTTCGCCGGAACCGAGGAGAGCCCCGGCGAAAAAATTCTGTATCAGGGACGAAGCTATAAAGAGTATCGTGGCATGGGATCGATCGGCGCCATGTCCGATGGCAGTAGCGACCGTTACTTCCAGGAACGGGGACTCAACGAAAGCAAACTGGTGCCCGAAGGGGTGGAAGCGCGCATTCCTTACCGGGGATCGGTGGAGTTCACCGTCCACCAGCTGCTGGGCGGGCTGAGGGGCGGCATGGGGTATTGCGGGTGCAAAAATATTCAGGAGTTGCGCACCCAGTCCACGTTCATCAAAATCACTCCGTCGGGACTGCGGGAAAGCCATGTGCATGACGTGATCGTTACCAAGGAAGCCCCCAATTACAACATCGAATAACTGGGGCGGCGAACCGCCGCAGGTAATGCAAAACCCAGATTCTTCGTCGCCGATGGCTCCTCAGAATGACAAGATACATTCAATTTGTCATCCTGAGCGCCAGCGAAGGATCTAGGTTTATTTTGATTACCATACTTACGCAAACCTCCCCTTAAAAAGATAAAAATTCTGATGAACACCACCAACGATATCCACGAGCAGAAAATTCTGATCCTCGATTTCGGGTCGCAGTACACCCAGAACATCGCCCGCAAGGTGCGCGAGTGCGAAGTATATTGCGAAATCCATCCCTGCACGGTCGATTTCGAAGCCATCAAGGCGTTCCAGCCGAAGGGCATCATCTTGTCCGGCGGACCCGCCAGTGTGATGGCAGACGACTCGCCGCTGATCGATCCCCGCGTGTTCAAGCTGAAGGTCCCGATACTCGGCATCTGTTACGGCATGCAGTTGATCACCCGCCTGCTGGAGGGCCAGGTCAACCCGGCAAAGGAACGCGAGTTCGGCCGGGGCGAGCTGATGGTCAAGGTGTTCTCCCACTTGTTCAAGGACGTTCACAGCAAATCGGTGGTGTGGATGAGCCACGGCGATCGCATTGCCAAACTGCCGAAGGGATTCAAGACCACGGCGTTTACCGAAAACTCCCCCGTGGCGGCCATGGAAAATCCGATCGACAAAATATACGGCCTGCAGTTTCACCCGGAAGTGGTCCACACTCAGGAAGGCTTCAAAATTTTCCGGAATTTTCTGTTCCATATCTGCCAATGCCAGCCGCTGTGGAAGATGGAATCGCTCGCTGATTACGCGATCAAGAATATTCAGGACCAGGT
>CBDVDB010000346.1:0-2364 GCA_965372625.1 uncultured Nitrospinaceae bacterium | reverse complement strand
CGGGGGGATTCTTCCTTCTGCTTTTGCGGTTATTCGATTAAAGGTTTTAAAATTATCCGTGGCGATTCGCCACCCAGCGGGCGAGTTGTTCCCGGTCGATTTTGGCGTTGTGGCGGATGTCCACGGGAAACGCCGGGTGATACAGCACCTGCCGGATGGATCGGGTGATGGCGTGCGCCGCTCCCAGCTTTAACAATTCCTCGGTGAGCGCCTTTTGGTCGATGGCTCCCTCCGCTTCAATCACGATCACTGGAGTCTGATTTCCCGGCGGCCCCACTCCCACCAAGGCCGACCGTTTCACTTGCGGGTGGGTATTGAATATCGCCTCGCAGGGAATGGTGAACAGCGTTTCCCCCTCGGCGGTTTGTACGCGATGTGTTTTGCGTCCGCAAAACCACAGGCGGCTAAGTTTGTCCAGGTAACCGACATCCCCCATGCGGTGCCAGAAATTTTCGCCATCGCGTATCTTGGCCAGGCGCGTGGCGTTTTCCAGGTTGAAGTAGCGGCGCGTCACCCACGGACTTTGCACCACCACTTCCCCGATGGCGCCTTGAGGAACCTCCAGCGAATCGTCCCATTCCTCAATCGCGTCGTCGGTAATTTTAATTATTTTGAGAGTCAATCCGTCCACCGCTTTTCCGACACAGGTCCCCTTACCCCTGCAGGTTTCTTGCCAGGTTTCGTTCACGACTTCGCGATGGGATATGGAGGCGACCGGCAGAGCTTCCGTTGCGCCGTAGGGGGTATGAATATCCGCATCGGCAGACAGGATGCGGTCGAACCGCTCCAGCAGATTTCCCGGCACCGGCGCGCCGGCCATCAGTATTCTTTTGAGCGTGGGAAGCTGAACCTGCTGAGCGAGGCAGTATTTGGAAACCGTGTCCCACAGCGCGGGCGACCCGAAACTGTTGGTGATCGAGTACTCTTTGACAGGTCCGATAATTTTTTCCGGATTTACGCGAGCGGGCCGGGTCGGGTCCATGTCGGGAATCACGCAGGTCATACCCAGCGCCACGCCGAACAGCGCGAACAGCGGAAAAGTGGGCAGGTCCATTTCACCGGGTTCAATATGAAACATGCGGCGCAGTAACTCCACCTGCTGATAGAACATGCGGTGCGTGACCCGCACTCCCTTGGAAGGCCCGGTACTGCCGCTGGTAAACAGGATGGCGGCGGGGTCGTCCGGCATCACGGATTCCGATTGGAAAGCGGCGTCACCGCGTTCGCGAATCGCGCTCAACGTCGTGCCGCCCCAGAACCAGCGCCTGCCGACCGTTACGTTCAGCTCGATGCTCTTGAACGCTCCTGGAAATAATTTGCGCGCCGCATGGGCGAGAGGGACGGCGATCATACCTTTCGGTTGGGAATTTGCGATGCAATTGAGCACGTTGCGGCGGCCCAGGCCGGGATCGATCAACACGGGGACCGCCCCGAGTTTAAACAAGGCAAATGTCAGGGCGATGAAATCTATGCCCGAAGGCACCATCAGCAATACCCGGTCGCCCTTCGCTAACCCATAACGACGTAACCCGTCCGCCAGCCGGTTGGCGTCCTGATCGAGTTGCCGGAACGTGATTTTAGAAACCGATCCGCCGCGCAGGACGATAACGGCATCAGAGTCCCCCCGTTCCCGTGCCAACTGTTCAAGCGTGTGCGCGATGTTTTCCGGGACGGTCATGAGTGATCAAAGACCCAATGCGGTTTTGATGAGCGGCAGGGTGACCTTGTGTTTTTGCCTGAGGGATTCCTCATTGATGCGCGTCACCGCGTTTTTAATGGACTGGAAATCCCTTGGGATCCGGGTCAGCAGATAGGTGATTATTTTATCCGGAATATCCAGGCCGGAATCCTCCGCCAGTTTATGAAGAAGCCGGGCGGTGGCGGCATCGTCCATCGGCAGAAGTTCCGCCGTCATGCCCCATTTGAAACGCGAGGTGATGAAACTTTCCGTCGCCTGCAAACGATCCGCCGGGGTCCGCCCGGCAAACGCCATTTTTCCACCCTGCTCAAGAATCTGATTGTAAATCCCATACAACGCTTCCTGCGCGGCGGGATGACCGCTGATCCGGTCGATGTCATCAAGTAACAAAAAACCGATTTTAGAATATTGGGCTCTCATATTATCCGGAAGCCTGCCTGCGCCTTGGTCCAGGAATTCGATCAATTCACGGCTATGCACGTACAGTGCCTCGATATCGGTTTGTGCCAGATGGTTGCCGATGGCCATCAGCAAATGAGTTTTCCCGAGTCCGGCGGGGCCGGACAGATACAACGAATTATAAGAGACCGGATCGCCGGAGCAGAGTTCCCGCGCGCAGGCCAACGCGAAGCGGGAGCCTTGCGACTCGATGAAATTGGCAAAAC
>CBDVDB010000345.1:0-2376 GCA_965372625.1 uncultured Nitrospinaceae bacterium | reverse complement strand
GAAGCGGAAAAAAAGTTCGAATGAAACTCAAGCAACTTTGCCCGTCGCGAGCAAAATCGCCCTCCGCGGAGGAGTGGTGGAGGCGGGGGGAATTGAACCCCCGTCCGAAAGTCGTCAACGCAAAGCTTCTACATGCTTAGTTCGCGATTTGGATCTCGTTCAGGCTACTCCCACGAACAGGATTTCACCCGAACCAGTCTCTCGATCACCGCATACCCCCGAGACGCTGGGTACGAAGCTCGTTCGCTAAAATGACGTTCTTCTAAACCTCACGAACCAAAGAATAGAGAACGGTAGCCAGGTAAAACTAGTTTACGCAGCTACTGCATAGTCATAATCGTTGGCGATTATGGTTTAGTGCCGTTTTTTTACGGGCCAACGGCATCCCGTGCATGCAACTTTGATCTCAATACTCCCGTCGAATCCAGATCGCCCCCAAAATTGAGGTAGGGAGGATAGTATCATCCTATCTATAATATAACATTCCCCTCAGGGGAATTCCAATGAAGGCCCGCCCGGAGATGAAAAAGACCGGGGCCTAACTATTTGGATTTAAATGATTTAATGCCCTTTGTATTTGAACGATAGATGGATTCGGGCGCGGTAGGCCACGATTTTGCCGTTTTCCACCTTCATATCCAGTTTGGCGACTTCCGCGATTCGGAGGTCCTCCAACGATTTTGAAGCGGTTTCCACCGCGCGTTTGGCGGCATCTTCCCAGGATTCCGCACTGGTTCCCACCAGTTCGATGACTTTATAGACGCTGTCCGGCATGATAGCCTCCTTTAGTTGAGGGTGAATATCCTGTGGCATTTAATATATTCAGTAAACGAAAAAAATCCCCTTCTTTTTTAGCATTTTCCGGTTTCCCGGCAAGCGAACAACTACAACCTGCTCATCTAAATAGAGCCTGATAACTGAGGATTATTCGGATAAAAGACCTTATGGAGGGTGCTTACAGACCGGGGAAAGTTTCCTGGCATGGAGAGGAACTGATTGCCATCGAAATACAGTGCGGAATGAACCGGAGGATGGGTGCGATTCCTATCGGTAAAGAGGGGTTACCATTTCCAATCGGGGACGGGGGGGAACAGAATTTTAGACTCCAGCTCGTAAGTTTCTCCCAGATGAAAATGGACCAATTCCAGTTTGAGGTCTTCGGTAATTTCATCCGGAAAGAATTCGGCCAGCGTGTTGAAGCAGACCAGAGCCTCATCGTAGCAGTTTAAAATCTGATGGCCGGGCGGGTTGAGAATTTCGACCGCGTAGTCCCGATCGCTTTCATCCCATTGCCAGAGGCGGATCACGTAATGGCTGGCGGATCGGAAAGAGGGGGGTAAAGACAAGCCAGCCTTGTTGCGGGCATCATAAAAATCCCGCGCCGAATGGATGCGGCCTTGAAAAGAATATTTGTACATAACCCCCTCCAGTAATGCACAACCCGAAATCCCGCCTGAGGATCCAAGCCCTGCAGATGAGATAATAATAAAATTCCAGCCCTCTGGCAAGCAGAAGAAAGCCGAATCATCTCATGTGCTTTTCAAACAAACAGTTATAGGCCGCTGGCCCGTTCTCGTTAAATAATGCGAGAACGGTTTTCCAGCCAGGTGACGCCTTTGGACAGCAGGAGGGTCAGCAGAAGATAAATCAGCGCGATATAAGTGTAGGTCTCGAAATAATTAAAATGCCGCGTCGCGTACTCGTTGGCCACGCGCAGAACATCGGAGATCGCCAGTACCGAGACCAGGCTGGTATCCTTCAGCATACCCAGCGTCTGGTTGCCGACGGCGGGGACGATGGTTCGCATCGCCTGCGGCAGGATGACTTGGAACATGGCCTGACGCTCGTTCATGCCAAGGCTGCGCGCCGCCTCGCCCTGCTCTTTCGGAATGGCCTCGACCCCCGCGCGAAACACATCCGCCATATACGCGCCGTAGCAGAAGCCGAATCCCGCCACCGCCGCCACCAGTTTGTGGATACTGAAAAATTCTCCCAGCGCGTAATAAATATAAAACAGCAGTACCAACAGGGGAATCCCGCGCAGAATTTCCGTATAGAGTGATGCCGCCGTTAACACGAATTTGTTGCGCGACAGTTTGGCCAGGCCGACCAGCAAACCCACCGCAATGGCGGCGACGCTTCCCAGAAACGTTATGCCTAATGTGTAGGCGATGCCCGTCGGCAAAAGTTTAAGGAGCGCCAGGTATCCGCCCTCGACCTCCCGCTCCAGAAAAACTTCGTGTGCCGGCAGGTAAACCAGAAACACGAAGCTCAGCATCACCGCCGCGTTCCAGCCCCAGTGGCCGGTAAACGAAGCGGGTTGTCTGGATTGAGAAGGTTCCATGGTTCACGCCGGGCAAGGCCCGGACCTAATAT
>CBDVDB010000344.1:0-2385 GCA_965372625.1 uncultured Nitrospinaceae bacterium | reverse complement strand
GGTACCGCGAAAAGCATCCCACTGGCGAGCCTCAAGGGCGCGCGGGTAAGGCCCACCCTCGACCGGGTGCGCGAATCCCTGTTCAACCAGATTGCCGGGGAAATCGAGGGAGCGCGTTTTCTCGACCTGTTCGCCGGGTCCGGGGCCGTCGGCATCGAAGCCCTCAGCCGGGGCGCGGCAGAGGTCGTGTTCGTGGAACTCAACTCCAGGGCCCAGGCTGTCATCTACCAGAATCTGGCTAAATGCCGGTATCTGGATTCCGATAGCGGGGAGAAAAAGTCGAAAAACTGGCTTCTGCTCAAATCCAACGCCCGGCACGCCCTGCAAGTGCTGGAAGGGCGCCACCATCAGTTCGATCTCGTGTACGTCGACCCGCCTTACGCCGACGACCTGTATGAGGAAACGCTGACCGCGCTGGCGCGCTCCTCCCTGCTCACCGAAACCGCACAGGTGATCGCCGAACACCACCACAAAACCGCCCTCCAGGAAAGTTATGATAAACTGACCCTTACTAAATCCCGGAAGATCGGCGACACCTGCTTGTCGTTTTACGAAGTTTAATGAATATCAATATTCCCAAAGATAAAAAAATCGTGATTGCCATGAGCGGCGGGGTGGACAGCTCCGTCGCCGCGGCCCTGCTCAAGGAGCAGGGGTACGACCTTATCGGCATCTCGCTTCAGTTGTGGAATTACAGCTGGGATACGGACCACCGTTTCGGCACCTGCTGTTCGCTGGACGATCTGGCCGACGCCCGCCGCGTCGCGGAGAAGATCGGCATCCCGTTTTACATCCTGAATCTCGAAAAGGAATTCCGCAAGGAAGTGGTCGACTATTTCATCTCGGAGTACATGCAGGCGCGCACGCCGATTCCCTGCACCGCCTGCAATAAAAAGTTAAAATTCGATGAACTCATGAACAAGGCGCAAATTTACGGCTACGATTACGTCGCCACCGGTCATTACGCTTCCGTGATTCAGGATGAACAGGGACGCTACACGGTCAAGCGCGGCCAGGACCGCAACAAGGACCAGAGTTATTTTTTATTCAACCTGTCGCAGGAGCAGTTGGCGCAGAGTTTGTTTCCGTTGGGCGACATGAAAAAGCCGGAAGTGCGAAGGCTGGCGGAATCGATCGGCCTCAACGTCGCCGGCAAGTCGGAATCACACGAAATCTGCTTTATCCCGGACAACGATTATGCCGGGTTCATCGCGGAACAAGTGGACCCGGAAGCGTTTCAGCCGGGCAGCATCGTCAATGCCGAAGGCGAGACGCTGGGCACGCACAAGGGTTATCCCGCTTTTACCATCGGCCAGCGCAAGGGGCTCAACCTGGGCGGCCTGCCGGAACCTTATTATGTGACGGCGATCAGTGCGGCGAAAAACGAAATCACCGTGGGCCCCAAAAATAAATTATTCAAAGAAGAGTTCACGGTCGGCGACGTGAGTTGGTATCTCGAACAAGGTGAGCCGTTCGCAGCGGAAGTGCAGATTCGGTACCGTCATCAGGCGGTGGAGTCGGTGGTGACGCCGCTTTCCGGCGGCCGCGCCCGCGTCCGGATGAGCATGCCCCAGCCCGCCGTCGCTCCCGGCCAGTCCGCCGTGTTCTATAAGGACGACTGCATCATCGGCGGGGGCTGGATCGAATGAGCGACGCCCTCAAGGTGGCGGTGGCGGCGGCTCTGGCGGCGGGACGCATCCAGAAGGAACGCGCCGACCGCGTCGGCAAAATCCAATACAAAAGCGAAATAGACCCGGTCACCGAAATTGATCTGCTGTGTGAGAAAGAAGTCATCCGCCATATCCACGATCAATTTCCCGGCCACGCCATTCTGGCGGAGGAGTCGGGCGCGACGGAAGGGGACGCCGATCATCTGTGGATCATCGATCCCCTGGACGGTACCGTGAACTTTGCCCACGGCTATCCTTGTTACTGTGTGTCGATCGGCTACCAGTGTAAAGGCGAGATGGTGGTGGGCGTCGTTTACAATCCCTGCCTCGACGAGTTGTTCGTCGCCGAGAAAGGGCAGGGCGCGGCGTTGAACGATAAGCCGATCGCCGTTTCCACCACCAGCGATTTGAAGCAGAGCCTGCTGGCGACCGGCTTCGGTTACGACGTCAGCGAAACAGAAGACAACAACCTCGATCACTTTGAAAATTTCATCATGGCCTGTCAGGCGCTCAGGCGTCCCGGCTCCGCGGCAATGGATTTGTGCTACACCGCGATGGGGCGGTTCGAGGGATTCTGGGAAATCACATTGCATGCGTGGGATTACGCGGCGGGCTGGTTGATGATCGAAGAAGCCGGCGGCCGAGTGACACGCTTCGACGGCTCCCCACTGCAGATGGGCGACCGCTCCGTCCTCGCCTCCAACGGCCCTATTCA
>CBDVDB010000343.1:0-2442 GCA_965372625.1 uncultured Nitrospinaceae bacterium | reverse complement strand
ACCCGGCGAGGATGAAATCGATACCACCTCCATCGACCTGCATATGGGCGAGCCGCTTTGGATATGGGATCCTGAGTTGACCCACCCGGACAAGGAGACTCTCAAAATCAATCTGGACGAATATGACTACCGCGAATTTTCGAAACTCCACCAGGTGGAAGTTGCGAAAGAGCCGTCCGGCGCCTATCTCTTGCAACCCCACCGGGTTTACATCGGCTCCACTTATGAGAAAGTGCAATTTCCTGCCGGGTCCAAACTCGCCGGCCGGGTGGAGGGGAAAAGCAGTTTCGCAAGACTGGGTCTGGCGGTGCATATGACCGCGCCGATGATCCATTGCGGCACCGGGCTCGGCATCATCACCCTGGAGATGTTCAACCACGGTCCCTTTGCCCTTGAGGTGACGCCGGGCAAAACGCGCATTTGCCAGTTGATTCTGGAAGAAGTTTCCAGCGAGCCGGAGGAGCGCACCGGCCGGACGTTCACCCGGCAGGAAGACGCCCAGGGTTAAGCGGGCGGATTGATATTTTATTGCTTCCCGGCGTACCGGATGAAGGCGCCCAGGATTTCCAGATCGAACTGTTCGCCCATCTTATCTTTCATGATCATCAGGGCCTGCATGGGAGTCAGCAGATCACCGTAGGACCGCCGGCTGGTCATTGCGTTAAATACATCCATGATTTTGCAAATTCGCGCGGCGTAATTGATTTTAGTTCCCGCATAACCCAGCGGGTAACCGGAGCCGTCAAAATTCTCGTGGTGCTCGCCCGCCATGCGGAGCACGGTATCCGAATAACGGTGCTGATCGTTCAAGGCTTTTTTGCCGAAGGAGGAGTGACGCCGGATGGTTTGCAATTCTACCTCCGTTAACGGGCCTTCCTTGAACATGATTTCATGGGAGATGTATTTTTTGCCGATATCCGCCAGCATACCCCCCAGGCTGATTTCCATCTGCTCCTCCCGGTCCAACTCCAGCTCCCGGGCGAGGCACAGGCAGTAAAATCCCACGTTGACGCAATGCGTATGAGTGGAATTTTCTTTTATGGTGATTAAGGACAGTTCGTAAAGGGACAGGTTGTTTTTCTGAATGGATTCCACCAGCATCTTGGGGAGTTCATCCAGAAGCGTCAGAAATGGATCCGATGCGGGGATTTCAAGATAGTCCTGAAGGATGCGTGTGGCCACGGGATAAACTCTCTGGAACACTTCCCGCGCCGGGGGTTTGTCCCGCACCAGGTCCAAAAGCAGATTTTTAAGAATTTTGAAATTGTAATAATTATAAAGATCGGTTTCTTTGATGTAAAAAGTTTCAGTATCTTTTTCTTTAAGAATGGCGTCGAGCCGGGAGAAATCCTTGGGATCGTATTCCGCGAATTTGATATACCGCTTCCGTCCCTGGATCGGCACTTCATAGAAAATGTCGAAGCGGCCCTGCCACTCTTTTTCGAAGAAGGCACGCGTAATGGGCTTGTATTCTGTTTCTTCGGAATCGGCCATAAACTCTCCCTGATGCAATACCAATAGTGGTCTTAAAATTTTAAACCTTTATGAGCATCCTGTATACACTGGATTGAAAAACCCGTTTAATCAAGGATTTTTCAGACTTCCGGATCGCGTTTTGCGGGGGGATGGGTTACAATTCGGCTACCTTGAGGAGTTGCCGTTCGCGAATTGCATATTTAATATTTGAAGGGTAAAGGGCATGTATAAAGTAGTGCTGATGCGGCATGGCCAAAGTATCTGGAATCTCGAAAACCGGTTCACCGGCTGGACCGATGTCGACCTCACCGAGCAGGGCCGCGAGGAAGCGCTGACGGGCGCGCAGGCCATTCAGGATGCGGGACTCACTTTCGACGTCGCCTACACCTCGGTACTCAAGCGCGCCGTCCGCACACTGTGGATCACCCTCGACGCCATGGATCTGATGTGGATTCCGGTGCACCGTTCCTGGCGGCTCAACGAGCGGCATTACGGCAACCTGCAGGGACTCAACAAAACCGAAACAGCGGCACAGCATGGCGCGGACCAGGTGAAAATCTGGCGGCGCAGTTACGATATACCGCCGCCGCCTTTGCCCGAGGGCGACGACCGCCTGCCGCATAACGATCCACGATACGCCGACGTCGATCCGAAAGACCTGCCGCGCACCGAGTCGCTCAAGGAAACCGTCGCGCGTTTTCTCCCCTACTGGTCCGACACCATCGTGCCCGCCATCCACTCCGGAAAGAAAGTTTTGATCTGCGCCCACGGCAACAGCCTGCGCGCGCTGGTCATGCACCTCGATGGCATCAGCGAGCAGGACATCACCGAACTCAACATCCCCACCGGCATACCCCTGGTCTATGAATTGGATGCTAACCTAAAGCCGAAAAAGCATTATTATCTGGGCGATCCCGAAGCCGCCAAAAAAGCCGCCGAAGCGGTGGCGAACCAGGCACAGGGTAA
>CBDVDB010000342.1:0-2498 GCA_965372625.1 uncultured Nitrospinaceae bacterium | reverse complement strand
GGTTATGCTGGGGAAGATTCTTTTCCGTGTTCGGGGCCGAGGGGGCGGAACTGGATGATCAACAGGGGCAGCAGGAATAAATTACCGAAGAGCGCCAGGATCATGGCCAGGCCGGTCAGCAATCCGAAGTAAATGGTCGGGATGAAGTTGGACAGGGTGAGGATGGAAAAGCCGATGGTGACGGTGATCGACGTATAGTAAATGGCGCGGCCGATACTGCCGTGGCAACGGATCAGGCTGTGCCGGTAACTGGCATCGTGGCCGAACTCGCGCTGGTAGCGATGAATATAGTGGATGGTGTCGTCGACGCCGATGCCGATGGTGATGGCGGCGATGGTGATGGTCATCATGTCCAGTGGAATATCCATCCATCCCATGAAGCCCAGAATGAAGATCGCGGAAAACACGTTGGGGATGAGCGCCAGCACCGCCAGGAACACCCGCCGGAACAAAATGATGAACATGATCAGGATGGCCACGAACACCAGGCCGAGCGTTTGTATCTGCGATGTGTACAGGCTCTGCAGCATGTTGTTGAACAGCACCGCCATGCCGGTGAAGCGGATGCGGTCCTCGGCGATGCCCATCTCGCCCGTCAGGTGGCGCTTGATCTTTTCGATCAACTCACCGCGGTTGAGGCGCGGGTCGGTCTCCTCGATGCGCAGGGTGATGCGCACCTGATTGGCGTCCTTCGATAAATAGGGATCGAGAAAACTTTTTCGGGCGTTTTTCGGAAGCACCTTGCGGTAGAGGGCCAGATCATAATCCTCCGGCATCTGGTCCTCATTGAGAAACCGGAGAATTTTGAGCGTCGTGCCCATGGACAGGACTTTGCCGATCTCCGGCAGGCCATCCAGATAATCGTGAATCTTTTCCACCTCCAACAGTTTGTTAGGGTGGAACCAGTAGTTCTCATCCTGCTTTTCCGCTGGCTCGGCGAAGGGGTCGTCATCGGCGAACTCATGTTTTTCTTCTTCCAACATTTTCAGATAACTGTAAAACTCCTGATCGGCGTCGATGAGTATCTCCAGCGGCGTGGTTCCGCCGAGCTGTTTGTCGATGACGCTCATGCCGCGGTAAATTTCCGTGGTGTCCTTGAAGTAGTCGATGAACCGGTTGTCGACGCCGACCTTGCCCAACCCGATCACGGCGAGCACCGCCAGCACGGCGAACAGGCCGAGGATTTTATTTTTGTGGTGGAGGGCGGTGAGGGCGATGCCGTTGGTCATGCGCTTGGTGATATCGTGGCCGGAGAGCGCAGGCTTGGGGGACATCATCTTCAAAAACGATGGAAAAAAGATGAAAGAGACCACGAACGCCAGGGAAATCCCAAGGGTCATGATCCAGCCGAAATCGATCACCGGGCGGATATCGCTGACCACCAGCGAACAGAACGCGACGATGGTGGTGATCGCCGTAAAAAAACAGGGCTGAAACATAAGACGGACAGTGTCGCGTACCAGTTCGTTTTGCGGAGTGTCCGGGTTTTCCGCATACAACTCGCCGTAGCGGACGGTCAGGTGAATGGTCAGCGAGAGGGTGATGATGATAAGTATGGAAATGAAATTGGAGGAGATGACGGTGACCCGCCAATCCAACCCGCCAAGAGCGCCGACCATCATCCACACGCAAATGAGACAGGTCAGCATGGGAAGCAGAACCCAGCGCTTTCTGCGGAAGAACAGCCACATGATGAGGACCATCAGGGCGGTCACCGCGATGCCGAAAACGGAAAGATCGTTTTCGATGAAGGCGATCATGTCGGTGGTGATCATCGGCACGCCGCCGAGAAAGATATCGGCGCGGTCGCGGTACTTATCCAGAATATCGCGTACCTGCTGGACTTCCAGGGCTTGCCGGTCCAGCACTTCGGCCAGGTACTGTTTGAATTCAAAGGAAACTTTTTTCAAAGTAGCGGCTTCCTCCCCGGTCAATGTACCGTCCCACTTTTTTTCGCGCAGGCTGTTGCGGGTTTCGAGCAGATCGAAATATTTATCATCCCGTTTGTACAGGGCAAGCAGGGCGGTGGTTTTGCCGTCGGGACTGGCGAGGAGTTTGCTGTAAATCGGACTTTCGGACAGCTCCCGGGCGGCCAGTTTTTTATCAATCCCTTCCGTCTCGAGAGTGCGGATGTTTTCGCTTAGCTCGGAAAGCGTGATGCGCGGGCTGTTGAACAGCGGCACGGTGAGGATGCTGATGACCTTTTCAATGCGGTCCAGTTTGAGCAGATCGTCTTTTAAACTTTGCAGGCCGGCGAGGGATTCGTCCGACAGCAGGTCCGAATCGGGCGTCCAGGTGATGACCAGAAAATCGTCACTGCCATAGGCCTTGTTGACCGAGCGGTAATACTTGACGTCCTCATCGTTTTCCAGAGTCAGGGAGTCCGAAGAGGCGTCCAGCTTGAAATTAGTGGCGGTAAACCCGAGGCCCAGCATGGCGAGGGCGATCACCCCCAGCCAGACTTTGGGTTTTTCCAGCACCCAATCATTATAGATACG
>CBDVDB010000341.1:0-2504 GCA_965372625.1 uncultured Nitrospinaceae bacterium | reverse complement strand
TGATTTTATCCAGCCCCACGAAAGCGCCGCCGCAGATAAACAGGATATTGGTGGTGTTGACCTGCAGGAACTCCTGATGCGGATGTTTGCGGCCGCCTTGCGGAGGCACGCTGGCCTGGGTGCCTTCGATGATTTTCAACAGGGCCTGTTGCACCCCCTCGCCGGAAACGTCGCGGGTGATGGACGGGTTTTCGGACTTGCGGCTGATCTTATCCACTTCATCAATATAGATAATACCGCGCTCGGCTTTTTCCACATCGTAATCGGCGGCCTGCAGAAGTTTCAGAATAATATTTTCGACATCTTCGCCCACATAACCGGCTTCGGTCAGCGTGGTGGCGTCGACAATGGTAAACGGCACGTCAAGTATTCTGGCCAGGGTCTGGGCCATCAGCGTTTTTCCGGAACCTGTGGGACCGATCAGCAGAACATTGCTTTTCTGCAGTTCGACATCTTCAAGGTCCACATTGGAATCGACGCGCTTGAAATGGTTGTGAACCGCCACGGATAGAATCTTTTTGCACCGCTCCTGGCTGATGATGTACTGGTCGAGATGCTTGAAAATTTCCTTGGGTTTGAGCAGGTGCTTGAAGTCTTCGCTCTTTTCCTGAGCCCACTCCTCCACCATGATTTCGTTACACAGCTCGATACACTCATCACAGATGTATACCGTGGGGCCAGCGATCAGCTTTTTAACTTCTTCCTGGCTTTTGCCGCAGAAGGAACAACGGTAATTTCCGGAAGTGGAACTTTTCTTTGCCATTCATGCCTCCAATTGGCTTGGGGGATCCCGTCCAATCGATTTCTATATTTTACTTTTTGTCTTTCTTATCCTTATCCTTATCTTTAGCCTTGGGCGCATCGATGCGGTTGACAATCACATTATCGATGATTCCGTATTCCTTGGCTTCTTCGCCGGTCATAAAATTATCGCGTTCCGTATCTTTACGGACCTTGTCCTTGGGCTGACCGCTGTGCTTGGCCATAATATCATCCAACCGCTCGCGTATCTGGGCAATTTCCTTGGCCTGAATCTGGATATCGGTGCTCTGTCCCTGGAACCCGCCGGACGGTTGATGAATCATGATCCGCGAGTTGGGCAGGGAGTAGCGTTTCCCCTTGGCGCCGGCGGCCAGAAGCAGGGCGCCCATGCTGGCGGCCTGTCCCAGACAAATGGTCTGCACATCCGGCTTGATGTACTGCATCGTATCATAAATCGCCAATCCGGAAGAAACGTTCCCGCCGGGGCTGTTGATATAAAGATAAATGTCCTGTTCCGGTTCGTCGGACTCCAGAAACAGCAGTTGCGCGATGACCAAGTTGGCCATGTGGTCTTCCACCTGGGTTCCTATGAAGATAATCCGGTCTTTCAGCAGACGGGAATAGATATCGTAAGACCGCTCGCCGCGGCTGGTCTGCTCGACCACAATCGGCACCAGTTGGTTCGTAATCGAATTGTACATTTCGCTGCTAGTCATCAAAAGTTCCACTTTCTATAAAAGATGATTGGGCCAGAATGGGCCTGTCTGAAAACGCCTGCTCCGCGCCCCGGAAACAGGCTGCAGGGCAAGCATATCACGCCGGTTAAAATTCAGTATCTCCTTTAATTATTGACTTCTAACTGACTTCTGTCAACCATTTCTTCGGTCACTTTAATCTGGTCGATCAGCTGGTCCAGGGTTTTTTCCCGGCGCATCCGGGAATGCAATCTCAAGAGCGCCCCCGACTGAGCCCACTCCTGTTTAATTTTTTTCAGGTCATGGCCCAGAATCTGCGCTATGCCAGCCATCTCCCGGTTGAGATCCTCCTCGCTGACTTCGATATTTAAATCATCTGATAGTTGGCCGATAACCAGCTCCTGCTGAAGGATTTTGAGAGCGCCTTCCCGATGCTTTTTCTTATCATCCGGGGTCACGGTCTCTCCTGTTTGGGCGCCTTCCGCGGAGGTATCGACGGGTTTGCCGGTGCCCGCCTGTTTTTCCTTGTTGACCATAAAAGCGATCTGCTCCGTCACCAGTTTTTCCGGCACGTTAATGGGATTAGCCTCGCCCAGCTTTTCCTCCAAATCCTTGCGGGCGGTTTTTTTGGCCTGGCTGCGTTCAAAGGTCTTCAGGTCGTTGAGAATACCCTGCCGCATTTCCTCTACATTATTATAGACGTTCTTGGAATCGGCGGTTTGGGCGAACTCGTCGTTCACCTCGGGTAATTCCTTGGTCTGAATCCCCTTCATGAGCACCTTGAACTCCACCTCCTTGCCGGCGATGGCTATGGCGGGGTGGTCCGCCGGCATCGACAGCATAAAAATCCGCTCCTCATTCAACTGAATGCCGGTTACCGCCTCGTCAAATCCCTTGACCAGGTTTTTAGCGCCGATCTGGATGATGAAATCCTTGGCGCCGCCCGACTCGTAAGACTTGCCGTCCACTGAGGTTTCAAAATCGATCTTAATCAGGTCGTCCTTTTGCGAGGCCCGGTCAGTCACCTGCACGGTTTTCGCCTTCTGC
>CBDVDB010000340.1:0-2513 GCA_965372625.1 uncultured Nitrospinaceae bacterium | reverse complement strand
AATGAGGAAACGGTTGAAGAGTCATCCGCCGAGACCTCGGACGAGTCTTCCGATGGTGAAGCTGTCGATGCCAACGATTTCTCGTTTAGAAGCTTTTGATGATTAATATATGACTGGTCTCAATGACCCAAAATCCCGCCTCATCTTCGCCCTGGACGTTCCGGGGGTGGATGAGGCGGTTTCTTTTGTCCAAAGGCTGAGCGGTTCCGTCGGCATGTTCAAGGTGGGCCTTGAGCTATTCATTAAAGAAGGCCCGGCGGTTCTCACCGCCATCAAGGACCACAGCGACGCTGAAATCTTCCTCGATCTCAAACTGCATGACATTCCGGCTACGGTCGAAAGGGCCGTGCAATCCGCCGCCGCCCACCAAGTCCGTTTCCTGACCGTGCATTGCGCTGGCGGCGAGACGATGCTAAAAGCCGCGGTTCGCGATGCCGGTGATTCCGGCTTACAGATTCTGGGTGTGACAGTTCTCACCAGCATTGGGCCGGAACACTTGACGAAAGAAAAGGGGTTCCCGGAAGGCGCTAAAATTTCCGAGCTGATTACGGCCTATGCCCGGGAAGCCCATAAAGCGGGGTGCGCCGGAGTGGTTTGTTCCGCAATGGAAGCGGGCATGATACACGATCAACTGGGCGAGGGGTTTCTCGCCGTCACGCCGGGAATCCGCCCTGCGAATAGCGCGGTCAAGAATGATGACCAAAAGAGGGTGATGACTCCGAAAGAGGCCATCCAGGCCGGCGCCGATTATCTGGTGGTGGGCCGTCCCATTCGCGACGCGGCCGACCCTAAGGCGGCGGCTGAACAAATCGTGCAGGAAATCTCCGAAGCCCTCAAAGACCGAAAATAATTCTACCCTCTCTTTCCCGCCATCGTTTATGATGGGGCGCCATGAACACCCTGATCCATTTCCTGCATCTGCTCAGCCTGGTGGTGTGGATGGGGAGTATCATTTTTTTCTCCTTCTTCGCCGCACCGGCGGTGTTCCGCGTGCTCGAGAGGCAACAGGCGGGCGAGGTGGTGGGCGCCATTTTCCCAAAATATTATGCCATCGGATACGTTTGCAGTGTGCTGTCGGCCGCCACGCTGATCCTGAACCCCCCGGAAGTATCGGCACCCCCTCTGGTTTTTATCGCGGTCATGGCGGCCTGCACCTTTTATGCGGGGCTGGTCATCAATCCGCAGGCGCGGGTCCTGAAACAGCAGATGAAGGATCAACCGGAGAACCGCGAAGCCATTGAACCGCAATTTCGCTCCCTGCATGGATGGTCGGTCCGCTTGAACGCCGCCGTTCTGATCTTCGGACTCGGCCTGCTGTGGACCACCGCCATGCGCATCATCTAAACTTCAACCCCTCTGCCGATGAAAACGGCCCCTCCAGTCCGACCGTTTTACACTCGAACCCGGTTCCTCCTGTTGCTATTGGCGGTGGGCGTCATCTATAGCTACGGGTGGAAAGTCACCCAGATCCAGCCCGGTAATTTGATCCGGGATTTTCATCTGGTCAAACCCCTCATCTCCGCTTTATTACATCCGGATATCATCACCCGCGAAACCGAATCAGCCACCCTTGAGGCGGCGTTTCAATTGGCCGACACCCCCGGCCCGGAAACCGCCATCACCCCCCCGGCGCAAACATCGCCGACACTGCAACTGTCGCGCACGGCGGGACCTATTGGAGACACGCTCACCGTCGAAGGATTCCATCTGCCACCGCAACGGCAGGGACAATTGTTCTGGGTGAATGCCATTGAGCAGGAATTCCCGCTGGGGGAGATCGCCACCGATGCCGCCGGCCGGTTTTACAAGGAAATCAGGGTACCCCCGACGGCGCGGGGCAACCCACAGCAGGTACGGGCGGTGCTGACCTGGGAAACGGGCGGTTGGCGTCTCAGCCACACCTTGCACTTGACGGTGGAAAAAATTATCGAAACCATTTTTCTGGGATTGATGGCCACCACTCTGGGGATTTTTCTGGCAGGGCCTCTGAGTTTTCTGGGTGCGCGCAATTTAATGACGCACAGCAAAACCGGCACATCGATTTACTATCTGGTGCGTACTTTATTTAATGTCCTGCGTTCCATCGAGCCGTTGATCATGGCGATCCTGTTCGCGGTGTGGGTGGGCATCGGCCCGTTCGCCGGAATGCTGGCGCTGGGGTTGCACAGCACGGCGGCACTGGGCAAACTGTTCTCCGAGCAGATTGAAAGCATCGATCCGGGTCCGGTCGAGGCCATCACCGCCACCGGGGCCGGCCCTCTGCAGGTCATGCTGTACGGCGTGTTGCCGCAGGTGATACCGCAGTTTCTGGCGTTGAGTTTTTACCGGTGGGATATCAATATCAGAATGTCCACCATTATCGGATTCGTCGGGGGCGGGGGCATCGGATTTCTGCTGCAACAGTGGATCAACCTGCTCCAATACAACCGGGCGGGAACGGCGCTGTTGGCCATTGCTCTGGTGGTCATCTCCCTGGATATAATCAGCGCACGACTGCGTGAAAAAATAACCGC
>CBDVDB010000339.1:0-2519 GCA_965372625.1 uncultured Nitrospinaceae bacterium | reverse complement strand
GGGTATCGCTGAGCAGGGATATGGCCGGAAATGCAGGATTTATTCGGTGGATGGAGCTCCAAAAGGGGTTCCCCCGGAATCATTAATACGTAATGCCTTTACTCAAGCCAAAACGAAGAGGTCTTGTTGTGAATAAGGAGTCAGAATTGTTGAGTTTCTTTTAAAAATTATAAGGAACCGAGCCATGAAAAATCGTCTTAGGCCGCATCCAATTTCCACAATTGCCTTTTTTGTGTTTGTGCTTGCTCTGAGTGGTTCCCCGATTCCGGCCTTGGGTGCCAACGAGAACCTTATATCCAAGGGAGAACAAGCCCGGGCTAAAGACAAAATAGTTCTGGCGGAAAAACTCTTCACCCAGGCGGCAGCGGACAATCCGCAAGGTTATAGAGCTCTGAAAGCCCTTGCAGAGATCAAATTCGAATTGGGAAAAGTTAAGGAAGCGAATGACCTGATTGAACGTTTACTCGCCTTGAAGGTAACGGGAGGGCGCCTGGTTCAGGTTTTTTTGAAAGATGAAAAGGAGCCTGTTCCAGGGGAATTGGTAGACGAAACCGTGGTGAAGATGGAAATAAGTGAAGAAAGCTCAGGCCCCTATATAAAAAATCCGATGTTTATGCGTACGGAATATTATCGGATTTTTTTGTCGAATGACGGAAAAGTAAAACTTTTCCCGAAAAGCCAGGTCAGTATCAAGTATGTCGGTATACCCCGCATTATCCGGGAACGCGTGGTCGAGTTACAGGAAAAAGTCAAAAAGAAGATGATTGCCGGCACCCAGGCTGGAGGGCCGGTGGAAATGGTCATCCTTAAAGCGGGCTGTTTTGAAATGGGAAGCGAAAAAGGCAGTCCTCTCGAAAGACCCGCGCATGAGGTATGCGTTTCCTCATTCACCATGGACAAGTACGAGGTGACGCAAAAATATTTTCAAGCGAAAATGAATGGCAACCCCTCGCTGTTTCCCGGGGCGAATCTTCCGGCGGACAGCGTCACTTGGATGGAGGCCAGAGAGTACTGCCAGAAATCCGGGAAACGATTGCCCACGGAAGCGGAATGGGAGTATGCGGCGCGGGGAGGCGCCACTTCAGAATTTTATTGGGGAGAACAAATAGAATCAGGGAAAGCTAATTTTTGCGACCGTGAATGCGCTCTCAATGTACGCTTTCCGGAGATTTCGGATGGATTCAAAAATACCGCGCCGGTGGGTTCTTTTCCTCCCAACCCATTCGGACTTTATGACATGGCCGGTAATATCAGCGAGTGGGTTTTTGATTCTTACCATGAAGGTTATTACATCATCAGCCCGAGGGAAAATCCACAAGGCGCTCTTATTCAGGTTTCCCAAAAACCCAGGGAAGGCGAGCCTGATAGTTTGTTTCTGGCCGAACGGTCCGCCAGCCGAAAAGTAGTTCGGGGAGGGGCGTGGGAGACGACCCCTTTTATGCTTCGCCCCTCCAGCCGCAAGGTGTTTTATCCCGGTTACCGGATCGAAGGCGTCGGTTTCCGCTGTGCCGCCGATTTGAAATAAATCCCACAACCTCTTTCAGAAGGGTTGGTCTCCCCGCTAAATGGAGCGCATTGTAGGATTTTATAATCTGAGGAATGACCCTGTGAAACTTGTTAAACAAAATCAGGGATATTTATGTCCTACCTGTGGATGCTCCCTGGTCAGGCTGGGTATGGACCCCATGACAGCTCCCAGCGCCGATTATCAGGGCCAGGAGTATCGCTTCTGTTGCGAGGGCTGCGTCACCCTTTTTCTGGAAAACCCCCAGGTTTATTTGGAGGAAATCAAGGGTATGGTGATTTGCCCCACCTGCCTGGGGGAAAAAACAAGGGGGCAGGCATTGTGTGTCAACATCAATGGTGAATCGATTTATTTTTGCCGTTGTCCCTGCTGTATTGACGATTTTAAAAAGTCACCGGCGCCCCTGGAGAGCCTTATTCAGAAGCGTCCTGAATCATAAACGCTCAGGATTTGAGGAATTGCGTGCAAATTAATTTATCTCTTTAAAGGAGAAATCATCATGAGTCAAAAAAGAAAAATAGAAATATTCTCTGCCGGGTGCGGGATATGCGAAGAAACAATTCAGATAGTTGAAAAGCTGGCCTGCGCGTCCTGTCAGGTGGAAGTTCTGGATATGCAGGATAAACAAGTTGCTGACCGCGCCAAGAAGTTGGGTGTGCGTTCGGTTCCCGCCGTGGCCATAGAGGGAAAACTGGTGGATTGTTGTGTCGGAGGGGGTCCTAAAGAAAGTGATTTGTTGGCCGCCGGGCTGGGCCAGGCTCTTTGAAAAATTTAAACCTTGAGAGCCCCGCAGTAGTTTATCGCATAAAAAAACGGCGTTCCCTTCTGGAAACGCCGTTTGTTTTTGACTGCTAATGCTATTAGTAGCGGTAATGCTCCGGTTTATAAGGACCCTCAACCGGGAGGTTGAGATACTTGGCCTGCTTATCGGTCAACTTCGTCAGCTTGACGCCCAGTTTTTCCAGATGCAGTCGCGCCACTTCCTCGTCCAGGA
>CBDVDB010000338.1:0-2522 GCA_965372625.1 uncultured Nitrospinaceae bacterium | reverse complement strand
TTCGGCCTCATCCTCGCCGGTGCGTTTTTAACTTTGCTGTCGTACCTGCCGAAGCAATCCTCCGAACGGCGTTTCAAAAACAGTCTGATGGGTATGCTGGTGGGCACGCCGCTGGGGGTGTGCGTCAACTGCGTTGCCCCTATCGCCAAAGGTTTGTACGAAGCGGGAAGCAGGATGGAAACCGCGCTGGCGGTGATGTTCAGTTCGCCGACGTTGAACATCGTGGTTCTCACCATGCTGTTTTCAATTTTTCCGCTGCACATGGCACTGCTGAAGTTGGGCGCCACGTTTCTGCTGGTGCTGTTGATCGTCCCGCTGATCTCCAAAAAGGATGTGAACCGGTCGCAGGAGGAAACCGCGGCGCCGGTGGACGAGGTGTGCGCGGTGGGTTTTGTCCCGGATTCCTGGGGCGTGGCGTTGCAAAGCGCGGCGCGGGATTACTGGAAAAGTTTTTCTTATATTGTTATTCGGACGTTTCCGCTGATGTTGCTGGCCGGGCTCCTGGGTGCGCTGATGGTGCATCTGTGGAGCTTTGACAAAATGATCGGCATGGAACCCAATTGGCAAGGCTATGCGCTCATCTCTTTCCTGGGGACTTTCCTGCCGCTTCCCATCGCCTTCGACCTGATGCTGACGCAGGCGTTAATGATGTCGCGCCTGGCCGAAGGGCTGGTGATGACGATGTTATTCACGCTGGGGACGTTCAGTATTTACAGCGCGCTGATTGTGTATCGCACGTTTTCGCTGAAGGTGGCGGTGCAGTTGTATGCAATTATCTTCGCGCTCGGTATCGGGTTGGGTTATTCGGCGCAGGCGTATTCCGATTACAAACATATTCAGTGGCTGGGGAAGTATGAGGCTTTTATCGCTGAGGAGTTGCCTGCCGCGTCCGGGGTTGAAATTAAGGATTCGGAGTTGGGCCTCGTTGAAAAAATTAAAATTCATCCGACCCAGCCGCGAACATCCCAATCCCTCTTCCAGACGCAGGATGTGAGAATCCGGTTCACCCCCTTCCGCAACCGAAACCGCGGCAGTCTGCCGTTCAGCAAAAAGCCGGGGCCGGAATGGGGCATCACCTATTCCAATCAACTGACGCCGGAGATATTTTTCGATCCCCTGTTTTTCGGGCGCGGCATCGCATCGGGGGATTTCGATAAAGACGGCTGGGTGGATGTGGCGGTGGCGACCGACAACGGGTTCGAGATATACCAGAACATCAACGGAAATAAATTCATCCGATTAATGGGGCTTCCCCGGAAGCTCAAAGGAAAACAGGGTCTCACCGTAGCTTTTGTGGATATGGACAACGACGGCTGGCTGGATATTTTTCTAACGA
Source organism: uncultured Nitrospinaceae bacterium (assembly GCA_965372625.1). Taxonomy (GTDB): domain Bacteria; phylum Nitrospinota; class Nitrospinia; order Nitrospinales; family Nitrospinaceae; genus SZUA-226. The sequence continues at coordinate 1,186 of CBDVDB010000338.1, read as the reverse complement.
CGTTCGATGACGGGAACTTTTTATGGCTGAATCCGTTGGGCACCAGGGGCAAGCAACCTGTGGTCCAGGTGCCTAACGGCCAGGCTCTGGCGACCACCGCGCCGGCGTTCGGCGATGTCAACGGCGACGGTTTTCTGGATATCGTCAACGGTAATTATTTTCTGGGCGTACTGACGCGCAAACCGATCGAGACTTCCGTCGACCAACTGGTGATCAACCGCGACCTTAAATTTTCAGTCAGCAACCTGGAAGGCGTGCCGGGTCAGACTCATACCGTTTTGCTGTCCGATTTCAACGATGACGGTAAAGCGGATCTGATGATCGGTAACGATTATCAGGTATCGGATACCTACTATTTCGGTGAGGGGGAAGGAGTTTTTAAGAAAATAAATAAACAGGATGGCATTGTACCCATCACCACCGAAAACACGATGAGTATGGATACCGCCGATTTCAACAACGACCTGCAATTGGATTTATATCTCGCCAACATCGGATTCAGCAAGGGAATCGACGTGGTGTCGAATATATTCGGAAGCGTCATGCAGGAAGCGGGGCGGAATTTCTGTAACGCCAGGGATACGGTATTGAAGCATGACGAATGCCACGATCTGGTGAAGTTGGTGACTTTGCTCAATCCCGAAAAGCAGGACCCCTCCGAGCGCTGCAGTGTCTTCAGGGACCGGCGGGCCGTGGGGGAATGTATGGTGACGCGTTTGGCCCTGCTGGCCACCCGCCGGGAAGATCCCGCCTTGTGCGATAAGATTGCCCCGGGCCATGTCATGCCGAAGAAATTATGTGAGAAATATTTTCTCGCGAAGCCGGTGTATCCGGACGCCAGCGCGGAAATACCTTTAAGGTCGATGTCGAATATTTTACTGCAAGGGTCGCCGGATCATCATTTTCAGGATGTATCAAAAGACGCGCAGGTGGAGACGGCGGAGTGGAGCTGGAACGCGCGGTTCGCGGACCTGGATAACGACGAGTGGCAGGATCTGTATGTGGTCAACGGCGTATTGATCACCCAGGAATTCGCCACCAATAATTTTTTTCATAACGAAGAAGGGAAGACGTTCATTGCGGCGGAAAAGGAATTCGGTCTGGAGGATTTCGATCACTCCTCCGCCTACACTTATCTGGATATCGACAACGACGGCGACCTCGACATCATCGCCAATACCCAGTA
>CBDVDB010000337.1:0-2530 GCA_965372625.1 uncultured Nitrospinaceae bacterium | reverse complement strand
AAAAAAGGTTTAGGGTTTTAAAATTACCTGCGGCGGTTCGCCGCTCAGGTGATGGGATGCTTGAGGTAGGCGGCCAGTCCGGCGGTGATGTCGCGGATAAAATCGATGTCCAGTGTGTCCAGCGTGTCGGTGGCCTGATGGTAGTTGGGATTCCTGAAAAACGCGGTATCGGTCAGCATCGCCGCCTTGAAATCCAGCTCCCAGAATGCGCAATGATCGCTCAGCCGCACCTCCACAAAATCTCCGCCGCTTCCGGGCAGGACGATATGTTCCACGCCCAATTCGGGAGTGGTTCGCTTCAAGGCTTGAGCCAGGCCGAGAGTCAGCGCCTGTGAAGGCTGGTTGCCGACCGCCACGATGAAATCCCCCGTATCCGGATACTGGTCGGCAGGGACGTAGGGCGGGTAAGTTTGCGATCCGGGCTGGCGGGTGCGGTAGCCCAGCATTTCAAGAGAGATCATGCCGGAGATATTTTCTCCGGATTCTTCAAGGCGGGCCGCCGTTTGGCGGCTGCCGATAAAGCCGTATTCCTCCAAAGTGAAGGCGGCAAACAGGACCGATCCCTTCACCGAAGTATCTTCCAGGCATCGCGCCGTCTCCAGCAGGGCGGCGACCGCGCTGGCGTTGTCGTCCGCGCCGGGCGAGCCTTCCACCGAATCGTAATGCGCCGCCAGGATGAACGTTCCCGCCGCCGGGTCCGTCCCGGCCTTCAATCCGAAGATGTTATGCGTCAGGGTTCCTTCAAACGGGACCGCCTCCCGCGACACCGCCAAACCCAGCGATTGAAACTGGTGGGCGATGTAGGCCCCAGCCTGCTCCAGAGGTTCCGGTGTGCTGAAGGGGTTGCGCTCCCCGACCAGGGCCTCGAGATGCTTCAGAAGAATTGCGCTGTCGGGCGGGGTCATCGCGAAGCCTTTATTTTAAATGGCTGTTTGGACATGAGCGCCTCTTAATCAGTGGATAAAAAAGGGTTTACATTAAATCCTTATAGGCTTAACATAGCCGCATGGTCAAGGTGGAATGCTATTCAGGTTACAGGGTAAACGAGCGGCCGGTGGCTTTTACCATCATCGAGTACGATTATACGCGCACGTTTAAGGTTCGGGAAGTCATCGACAGCTGGTTCGGCGAGACGGCGGATTATTTTAAAGTCAAAGCCGATGATGATAACATCTATCTCCTGAAATACGATGGCCGTCAGGATGCCTGGGACTTGGTTTTTTACCAGAACCCGCGCCGTATCAAAGAAGTACTATCCGCGAAACCGGAGATCAAGCCGCTTTTCCCATCAGTTGCCGATGGAGCCGGGACCCGGCGGCCCCATCCGATTCATTAAACCTGTCTGGAAACCCTTCACCCGCCCCGGAGAACCGGGACGACGGGGAATGACACGCTCTCCCAAAACATGAACCTGACCCCCCACTCCCTCCAGAAATACGCCGGCCACCGGCAGAAAATGATCGAGGAGATCATCGGCCGCGGCATCAAGGATATCCGCGTGATCGAGGCGATGAACCGCGTACCGCGTCACCTGTTCGTACGGGATTCGTTTCAGCACAAAGCCTACGGCGACCATCCGCTTCCCATCGGCGAAAGCCAGACCATCTCGCAACCCTATGTGGTGGCCCTCATGTCCGAAGCCCTGCAATTGACGGGGGAAGCGCGCGTGCTGGAAATCGGCACCGGCTCCGGTTATCAGACCGCTGTGCTGTCCGAGCTGGCGGCGCAGGTGTTCACCATCGAGCGGGTGAAATCGCTCGGACAACAGGCCAAGCAATTGCTGGACGGGTTGGGGTATACTCACATCAATTATAAAATATTCGACGGCACCTACGGCTGGCGGGAGCTGGGTCCGTACGATGCCATACTGATCACCGCCGCCGGCCCGGCAGTGCCGCAGGCGCTGATCGAGCAGGTGAAAGACGGCGGGCGCATCGTCGCCCCCATCGGCGGCGACCAGGGCCAGGAGCTGACCGCCTATACCCGACGCGGCAAACGGCTCAGTTCCAAAAAGTTGGGCGACTGCTTTTTCGTCCCGCTCATCGGCAAATACGGCGTGCCGGAAGGGGAATAAATCCCCGCCGCAAGAAGTCATAACTTATAGAGTGCGGGAGGTTCTCACGGTGTTTTCCAGAATCAAAAAAGAAGGTGATTTTGTTTTCGGGCCGGGCATCAAGTCCGCTTACGACTATGATTACGCGTCGTTGTCGGACGCGATGAACGACGCCTACTGCGCCGTGCTCCACCGTAAACTGAAAGGCTGGCAGAAACAGCATGGCGCGTTCGGCGTGGTGGTGGGCATCGAAACCGAAGGCATTCGCATCGGCCACCGCCTGGCGCAGATGATGAACCTGCCGTTTTACATCATGCCGCACCATCGGATGGAACTCGACCAGGTGGGCATCCCGTCGTTTCCTGCCGATACCCATTGGCTGATCGTGGACGACATCGTCACCACCGGATCACAATTCATGAAAGCGGTGGACAATCTGGAAATCGAGGAGAAACCGGAGTCCATCACCTACGCCTG
>CBDVDB010000336.1:0-2545 GCA_965372625.1 uncultured Nitrospinaceae bacterium | reverse complement strand
CTGATCTTCACCGCCAATGCCGGTTTGATGTTCCAAAACCAGTTCATCGCCAGCCGCTTCAAACATGAGGAACGCCGCCGGGAGGAACCGCTTTTTCGAAAATGGTTTGAAACCGGCGGTTCCAAAATAATTCCTTTTCCAAAGAACCTGAATTTTGAAGGCGCGGGCGATGCCCTGTTCCAACCCGGCGAAACCCTGTTATGGGCCGGGTACGGTTTCCGCACCGATCTGGAAGCGCATCACTTTCTGGCGGAGCGTTGGAAATTCGAGGTGGTCTCCCTCAAGCTGATCAATCCCAGCTTCTACCACCTCGACACCTGCTTTTGTCCCCTGCTGGACGGTCAGGTCATGTATTATCCCTCCGCCTTCGACGAGCCATCATTGCAATTAATTGAAGCGCGCGTCCCGCCGGAGAACCGGATCATCGTTTCCGAACAAGACGCCATCCACTTCGCCTGCAATGCAGTGCTGGTGGACCGGGTCCTGTTCCTCAACCATGCCGGGCCGGAACTGATACAAAACCTTGAACAAAAAGGCTATACGCCTGCCGTCCATCCCGTCTCCGAATTCCAGAAAGCCGGCGGCGCTAATAAATGCCTCACCCTGGCCCTCACCTGAAACCGGTCTAACCCCTCAATTTTAATCAATTTTTCGACTTCTGGATGCCCTGAACCGGCATATCGTGTAGAATAACTTTTTTGGTGAACCCTCGGCCTCTGGGCGACACGGAACCTATGAACAAAGATTTTATAGCATTGACGGATTTTTCCTCGGACGAGTTGACGGGCATGCTGGATCTGGCGGACCGGATCAAGCGATCCCCGCAGGAGTTCCAAAACGCGCTCCAGGGGAAAACCCTGGGCATGATCTTCAATAAAAAGTCCACCCGCACGCGGATTTCGTTTCAGGTCGGAATTTTTCAACTGGGCGGCATGGGCCTGTTCCTCGGCCCGGAAGATTTACAGTTGGCCCGCGGTGAAACCATCGGCGATACCGGCAAGGTATTCTCCCGGTTTCTGGACGGCATCATGATCCGCACCTTTTCCCACAGCGATGTGCTGGATCTGGCGAAATATTCCACGGTACCCGTCATCAACGGCCTCACGGATTTCAACCATCCCTGTCAGGCGCTGGCGGACATGATGACGATTCGCGAAAAGTTCGGCACGCTCGCGGGCCTCAAACTGGCATATGTGGGAGACAGCAACAACGTCGCGGTTTCCCTGCTGTTCGCCTGCGTGAAACTGGGCCTGCACATCTCGCTGGTCAGCCCCAAGGGATACACGCTCACCAAGGAAGCGCTCGAGATGAGCCGGGAGGAAGCCCGATCCAAAAATCTGAACATCGTCCTGACGGAAAATGTTGAGGAGGGGGTCGCCGGAGCCGACGTGGTTTATACCGACGTGTGGACCAGCATGGGACAGGAGAAAGAACAACAGCAACGGCTGAGCGATCTGGCCGGCTACGCCGTCAACGATCAGGTGATGAACCGGGCCGGACCGAAAGCGGTGTTCATGCACTGCCTGCCGGCGCATCGGGGAGAGGAAGTTGCCGCCTCGGTCATCGATGGTCCCGCCTCGATCGTCTTCGATCAGGCGGAAAACAGACTTCACTTGCAGAAAGCGGTCATGGTTTCGCTGATGCAATAACCGGGACCTCAACCGTCATGAAACGGTGTGATATCCCAGATTGGAACTTAAATGAGTCAACAAGACCCCAGCTACCTGGTGTGGATGGACCTCGAAATGACCGGCCTGGACCCGGATATCGAAGTGATTATCGAAATCGCCACCATCATTACCGACAGCCATCTGAATATCATCGAAGAGGGACCCGCCCTGGTCGTCCATCAGGACGATGCCATATTAAGCCGGATGGACGAATGGAACCAGAGAACCCACAGCGCCTCGGGGCTGATCCAGAAAGTCAAGGATTCCAAGACCACCGTTGAGGAAGCGGAACGGGTGACGCTCGATTTCATCAAAAAATACGTCCCCTATAAAACGTCACCGCTGTGCGGCAACTCCGTGGGACAGGACCGGCGGTTTCTATACAAATTCATGCCGAAGCTGACCGAGTACCTGCATTACCGGAACATCGACGTCACCTCCATCAAGGAAGTCGTCAGACGCTGGTTTCCCGACGGCCGCAAAATGCCCAAAAAAAGCGATGAGCATAAGGCCCTGATCGACATCCAGGAATCTATCGAGGAACTCATTTTTTACCGGGACCACTTTTTCATCGAGCCCACCCACCTGGTCTCGGAACTCAAACCCGGCCCCGCGGAAGAATCGTGAAAAAAGGCACCGTATTGACCATCGTTTTTCTGGGAGTGATCGCCTACCTGTCGATTACCATGATATGGACCGGCAGTAAATACCGGTGCGAAGTGTGCATCACCTATAACGACATCGAAGTCTGCCAGACGGTCGAGGGCATGGAAAAGAACAACGCCATTCAAAACGGCGTCAGCACCGCCTGCGCCGGGGCCGCCAACGGACGCACCGAATCCATGGAATGCGGCGCCACCCCGCCCACCAAAGTC
>CBDVDB010000335.1:0-2563 GCA_965372625.1 uncultured Nitrospinaceae bacterium | reverse complement strand
TCCCAGCCATGAAAGCGACCGCCGGAAAACGGAGTATACAAAAATCCCTGCTCGGTTGGTTCGACAGCGAACAACGCGATATGCCGTGGCGTGGGACCGGCGACCCCTACCCGATCTGGGTGTCCGAAATCATGCTCCAGCAGACGCAGGTGAACACGGTCATCCCCTACTACCAGCGCTGGATGAAACGTTTCCCCACCCTGCACACACTGGCGCGGTCGCGCGAGGAAACGGTTCTCAAGCATTGGGAGGGCCTCGGTTATTATTCGCGAGCCCGCAACCTGCACCGGGCCGCCCAAATAATGGTGAAGGAACACCAGGGGCGGGTGCCGGACACGTATGCGGAACTCATTAAACTTCCCGGCATCGGACGCTACACCGCCGGGGCGATTCTGAGTATCGCTTTCGATCAACCGGAACCGGTGCTGGACGGCAACGTCAAGCGGGTGCTGTCGCGCCTGTTCGTCATGCGGGGCAACGGCGTGCCCGCCACCCATGAAAACCGCCTGTGGGAAACATCGGCGAAGCTGGTTCCCGCAAAACGTCCGGGAGATTTCAATCAGGCGATGATGGAGTTGGGCGCGACGGTCTGCCTGCCGAAAAAACCGCTCTGCCTCGTGTGCCCTTTGCAAAAACATTGTGAGGCTCAAAAACGGGGCGTGGTGGAAAAATTTCCCGCCCCAAAAGCCCGCACCCCTGCGAAAAAAATTGAGGTGAGCGCGGCGGTCATCACCCGCGGAGGAAAAGTGTATATCCAGCAGCGGCCGCATGGCGGGCTGATGGGCGGATTGTGGGAATTCCCTGGCGGCAAACGCAAGCCGAAGGAAACGAAAGAGGCCTGCCTGATAAGAGAGATCAGGGAGGAGTTGGGGATACCGGTTGTCATCGCTAAAAAGCTGATGACCCTCAAGCACAGTTATACGCAGTTCCGGGTGACGCTCACCGTGTTCTGGTGTCCGTGGCAATCGGGACGCATCCGCGCCACCCAATGCGAACAATGGCATTGGGTCAAGTATGAGGAATTGAACCGCTATGCTTTTCCGGCGGCCAATGCGAAAATCGTGAAAACTCTGATGAATAACGGCGGAAAATTCTGAACCCTTCACTGGGGAAATCTCAGACCAAATGAAGTCCGACGCTCCACCAAAAATTGACGGCGTGAAAGTCATCCTGATCGGTGCGGTGGCCAACCTGATGCTGGCGGCCCTCAAGATCGCGGGCGGCATCCTCGGACACAGCACCGCCATGATCGCCGACGGGATCCATTCCTTTTCGGATTTGCTGACCGACGGCGTGGTGCTGTTCACGTACAAGATCGGCCAGCTGCCGGCGGACGAAAACCACCCGTACGGTCACGGACGGGCGGAAACCATTGGCGCCACTCTGGTCGGGGCGGTGATCATCGTCGCGGGGCTCGGCCTGGCGTACCAGGCCTGGGGGATTATTGCGACGGACGCGTTTCGAACGCCCGGATGGCCGGCGGCGGGTGCGGCGGTGGTGTCCATCGTGGTCAATGAAATTCTGTTTCGCTACACCCGTTCGGCGGGGGAGCAAACCCGGAGCCCGTCGCTGGTTGCCAACGCCTGGCACCACCGCTCGGACGCCATCTCCTCCATCGCCGCCCTGATCGGCATCGGCGGCGCCATGGCAGGTTACCCCATCATGGATCCCATCGCGGCGATTGTCGTTGCGGTGATGATCCTGAAGGTGGGCTACAACATTGCTTTCAGCGGGTTGAGCGACCTCATGGACACGGCCCTGAGCGAAAAGGAAACCCGGCGCATCCAGGCGATGATCAACGATCTGCCCGGGGTGATCCAGATTCATAATTTAAGAACACGGCGGATCGGCGGCGAAGTGCTGATGGACGTGCATATCCTCGTCGACAAGGAATCTTCGGTCACCGAGGGCCACTACACGGCCGAAACCGTGCGCCGAAAGCTGATCCGGGAAATTGACGGCATCCAGGATGTGCTGGTTCACGTCGATACCGATGACGACACGACGTTTGAATCCATTTACTGGGCCAACCGGAATTATCTGGAAAAACAGGTGGACTCAATAATCGCTGCGACGGAGGGAATTCGCGAGCGGACTCATCTTCGGATGCATTATCATAGCGGAAAAACCAAGTTGGAGGTGTTCGTCAAAATAAGGGAGCCGTTCGGTTCCGAAGACGCCCGCCTCGCGGTCCAGCACCTTAAAACCCATCTGCAAAACATCGAACATGTGGACGCAGTGCGCGTGTTCATCGATACGGATTCCAATTAACCCTTTATGAGGAAGGAGCGGTTCCCATGCCGGTCTGCATGACAGCGCGTTACCGGGTTGAGCCGGAAATGGTGGAGGAGTGCAAGCGCACCATTGCGGACTTCGTAAAATATCTACGGATCAACGAGCCGACCACGCTATTTTACATGGCGAACCAGGAGATGGGACATCCCACCCGGTTTTTGCACACCATGATTTTCGAGAACGAGGAAGCCATCGCCATCCACCAGAATTCCCCGGCCACCAAACGGTTCGTGGACATGATTTATCCTGCCGCCATCGAGCCGTTGGA
>CBDVDB010000334.1:0-2577 GCA_965372625.1 uncultured Nitrospinaceae bacterium | reverse complement strand
GGAGGTTTTTGAGGCCTCCGCCACTTTTTATGAAACCTTTTGTGATTAAGGGAATCTTAATCTTGAAAGTGTCTGTTGTTCCTCCTGTTTAGCTCAACGCCCCGGAAACGGGGCGTTTTTTTTGCCTTCCGGTCAGTCCGTTTTATCCTTCACCTGAATTCGTATTTCTCCCCCGTTGGCCCGGATTTCCGGAATGTACATGGCGTGGCCCAGCACCGGCAGGGCATGGAACCGGCCCGGCACTTCGGCGCGCAGGGTGTACCGTATTTCCCAAACGCCCTGCGGCAGTTTGTCGATGAACAGCGCCACCTTCCGGTCGCGCAATTCCTGATACACCCAGCGGCTGCGGCCCGTGTAATCCGAATTGGGTGCGTCCGGCACCGAGCCGGGAATAATCCCGGATTTCTTTCGTCCTGTTCGCGACGCCTGAACGCCGGGAAGGTCGAGATTCAGGGATTGTTTATATTTCCGGTTCACCGCCGACTGTTTCAATTCCTGCGCGTAAAGCGCCTCGCCGCTTTTAATCTGCACCGCCTCCAGCCCCGCCGGTTTCAAATCCTCGAACACCAGATACTCATAGTGGTTTTTCGCCTCGATGGTGAGCAGAGTCTCAATGCGTTCGCCGCTGGTTACGGTGTCGCCGTCGTTGAGCGGCACCTTGTCATACACGTAGCCTTTGAGTAGTGTCGGCCGTCCCACCAGTTTGAAGTATTGCCGCCGGATAAAGATTTCACTGCCCGCCGCAGCGATGGGTTCTTCCAGGCTGAAAAACACGGCGTTCACCGCAAAGTACAACGGACCTTCCCCCCTTTTCCGGATCAGGCGGATGGTGTTGATACCATCCTGGATCCACTTCGGGTCGATCTCGAATCGGCTGGGTGCGCGCAACACGTCTTTCACTTTTTGCGTGGTCACGGTTTTGCCGTTGACCTGTAATTCATATGCCATGCCGCCCTTGAGCTCACCGCTGGCTTTGAGGTACTCGTTCATCGCCAGCACGACGATGGCCGTATCGCGCGTGTTGCTCCAGTTGGCGCCGCGCCGGTTCTTGATGAGCCAGTTCATGACGGGCTCTACCAGTTTGTTCTTCGGGTCGATGGTGAGCAAAGCGCGCAGGGCAAACGCCGTCGCTTCCACCCCGCCGCTCGACCACCGGTAGAAAATACCGTCCTCACCCCAGTGCGCCGTCGCCATCACCGCCTTTTGGGATTTCTTCATGCCGCGTTGGATGATGGATGTGTCGGGCTTATCATCGATGATGACGCCGTTCTCAAGATTCTCGATCAGGGTCATGGCCCGTTTCTGGTACCCGTAATGATGCGCCGCCAACGCCAGCAGGGATCGCGTGTAGGCGTTCAGGCGGTTTTTGTGTTTCCAGAGATTATCGAAAGCCCTGCTCTGGAATTTGTGGACGCGTTTGAGTTTGGCGGTGGCATGATAAGCCGACAGAGCGTGCAGCATCCACGCCTGCAGATCGGGTTGTTCTTCCGCCTCCACCAGTTCCTTGTTGAGAAACCGGTTGGCGCGTTTGAGAACTCTGCGGTTGACCTCAATCCCCGCATCCCGCGCCAGGCTCAACCCCCACAGCACGTAAGCCGTCATGAAGTGATCGCTGTCGCCTTTCTTCCACCAGCCCCAGCCGCCGTCGCTGTGTTGAAAATCGTACAACCGGTCGAGACCCGCTTTCGTCATGGCGTCCAACTCGGCCAGATTTTTTTTGCCCTTGCGATGGGTTTTCTTCGTGTGTTGAGATTCGATGCCGCCAAATACTTTGTTCCGGATCGATGCCGGTTTCAGTCCCTGATCCATCAGCGTTTTGGTCACGATCACCGCCGGCAGGAAGCGGCTCAACGTCTGCTCGGTACACCCGTACGGATAATCGATCAAATAGGGCAAAGCGTCCAGCATCGTCACCGCCAGGCTCGGCGTGACCTGCACGCTGAGGCGGGTGGAACCCTGCTTGCGCTCTTTCGGGATGTTGAGTTGGACCGCCACTTCACTGCCGCGCATTTTGCCGGAGGCGGCGAGGAATTTTTCGACGCCGTGCTCATGGATCACGAATTCTTTTTCCATCGCGTCGCCGTGTTTCGAGGATTTGGCGGAGACACGGATTTTAGCGTGACCCGCCTGCGTCACCGAAACCAGCCAATCGACCCGCCGCTCGCCCCTGGCCGGCACCTTGGTCGGGCCGATCTCGCCCTTGACGGGCCGGCCCTTGCGGTCGATGTGCCCGACGATCGTTAATCCTTGTGCGATCAGAGTGGGATATACGATCATCGCTTCGCCGGTGTTGTTGTTGAGGATGGCCGACAATGTGAGCTGATCCCCCACCACGAAAAACCGCGGCGCCTGCAGGCGGACGATCAGCGGGTTCTGCGTGCGGACCTTCGCGGTATCAATGCCGAACTGGTTGGTCTTGGAGACCGCCCGTGCGGTGGCGCGCCATTCGGTCAGGGAATCCGCGAACTTGATTCGTACCGTCGCCTTGCCGTCCCTGCCGGTTTTGATATTCGGCTGCCAGAAAATGGTACTGCGAAAATCCGAGCGCACCTGCACGGCGGGTCCTTCCTGACCCGG
>CBDVDB010000333.1:0-2579 GCA_965372625.1 uncultured Nitrospinaceae bacterium | reverse complement strand
GAAAAAGATATCACGATCGCCCAATGGAATTTTAAAGAGCTGGAATTAAAAATTATCCGGCAGGTCAAGGAATCTTTTTACGAACTGTGCTTCATCAATTCAGCCATTGAAACAACGGAGCAAAACAAAATACTCCTGAAGCAATTCGTCACCATTGCCGAATCCAAATACTCCGTGGGCAAAGGCATACAGCAGGATGTTTTAAAAGCCCAAGTCGAATTATCCAAAATCATGGATGAATTAATCGGCCTGCGTCAACTGCAGGCCAACGAAACCGCGAAACTGAATATATTGATGAATCGTCTGCCGCAGGCGCCTCTTGATATTCCGCACGGCCTGTCCAAAACTAATTTCAAGCATGACATTCTAACTCTTCAGGAATTAGCGCAAAAGAATCGGCCCTTCTTGCAGGGTATACAATCGGCCATCAATAAATTTATATTAACCAAACAACTTGCCGAAAAGGAGTATTATCCCAACTTTCAGGTGGGAGTGCGGTACGGTCAGCGGCAGGATTCTCCGACTCAGGAGCATCCGGATTTCGTTTCCGGATTCATTGGGGTCAACATCCCGATCTGGTTTAACAGCAAACAAAGCAAAAAGGTTGCCGAGGAAAAATATCGGATTCAAAACGCCAGGGACACCTACAACGCCGCGAAAAACGACGTTTTTTTAAAAATAAAATTAATCATGGACAAAGAAGTCAAAGGCCGGCAATTGATCGGTTTAATTAAAACGGGAATTATTCCGCAGGCCAGGCAATCGCTGGAGTCAGCTCTGGCCGGTTATGGCGTGGATAAAGTCGATTTTCTGACCCTGATCGACAATCAGGTCACCCTTTTAAAATGGGAAATTAAAAATCATCGCGAGCTGACGGATTACGAGCAAAATCTTGCGGCTTTGGAGCATGTAGTGGGACGATCGCTGTTTTAATTCCACTTCATGAAATATTATGAATGATAAAGAAAAACCCAAAAACCAAGACCCCGTTCCTCCCGATAAGCAGGAAACTGTTCCTCCTGTACCGAGGGAAATTGATTCTCCTGAAGAGCAGGATGAGGAAATTATATTTCCGAAAACAGATGAAACCAATCCGGACAATCAGAGCAACAAACCCCGGAAACTATTTTCTCCTCTGAAAATTCTGGCGCTGGTTCTTCTGGGCATCGGAGTTTACTTCGCGGGTTATTTGACCAGTCCGGAAAATTTCACGAAAACGATGGATCAGATGAGTGAGTGGTTCAGCGCTTCCAGGGAAATGCTGGAACCCTACAAGGAAAAGCTGACTCAGGCCATTGAGTCAAAAGTCAAAAAGAAGGAAGCCGAACCGCCCACCCCCACGATTAAAGATGGAGATAAAATTTCCCCAAAGGACAAAAGAAAAATCAAATACTGGAAAGCGCCGATGGATCCCACCTATGTTCGCGACAAGCCCGGCAAGGGCCCGATGGGTATGGATATGGTTCCAGTGTATGAGGATGAGCTGGGGGGACAAATCAAAATCAACCCAATTGTCGTACAGAACATCGGCGTTAAAACCGAAAAGGTGAAACGGCGAACCCTCCGTCATAAAATCCGCACAGTGGGAAACTTGACCTATGATGAAAGAAAAGTCCACCATGTCCATACGAAGTATGGCGGATGGATTGAAAAACTTCATGTCGATTTTACCGGCCAAGAAGTTAAAAAAGGTGACCTCCTGCTTGAAATTTACAGCCCGGACCTGGTATCCACGCAGGAGGAATTGGTCCTGGCCCTGAAATACCAGGAGTCGCTCAAGGACAGCGCCTTTGGCGAACTCAGCAAATCCGCCGACAGTTTGGTCGAATCCACGAAAAAGCGTCTGAAATTATTTGACGTCCCGGACCATCAGGTCGAAGAATTGATACGCAGCAAAAATATTTCCAAAACCATGCACATCCACTCCCCTGCCCGCGGATTCGTTCTAACGAAGAAGGCACAGCAGGGGATGCACGTGCAACCGGGGATGAGTCTTTATTCTATCGCGGATTTGTCCAACATCTGGGTGCTCGCGGATATTTACGAATATGAAGTTCCATGGATCAAGGTCGGTCAATTCGTGGAAATGAACCTGTCCTATTTTCCCGGTAAAAAATTCAAAGGGAAGGTTACATTTATCGATCCCTTTCTGGACCCGACCACACGAACCCTGAAAGTCCGCATGGAATTTTCCAATCCGAAATGGCAACTCAAACCGGATATGTATGCCAATGTAACCATCCAGTCCACGGTCGCCAAACGGGGCCTGACCGTTTCCGAGGAAGCGGTCCTGCATTCCGGAGAGAAAAACCTGGTAATCGTGGCGACGGATTCCGGTCAATTTGAGAGCCGGGAAATCACCTTGGGAGTTCAAGCGGGGGGTTATTACCAGGTCTTAAAGGGACTGCGCAACGGAGAAAAAGTTGTAACCTCTTCCCATTTCCTGATCGACTCGGAAAGCAAGTTGCGCGAAGCCATAGAGAAATTCCAGAAAGTCGCGCCCGCTCCCTCGATGAAACCTGGAAAAAAGAAAAAACCGCCGGAAAAAGCAATGCCAAAAAATTGAAATGAAGATGAAA
>CBDVDB010000332.1:0-2592 GCA_965372625.1 uncultured Nitrospinaceae bacterium | reverse complement strand
ATGAACCCATACCTGACGCAGGTGAAGGCGATTGTCTTGAAAGATTTCGTCACCGAGATGAAAACCCGCGAGCTGTTCAGCTCCATGTTTGTGTTCGCGCTATTGGTGATGTTGATCTTCATCTTTTCGATCGACTTGAGTATCGTGAGCGCTAACGAAGTCGGGCCGGGAGTTTTGTGGGTGGCGATCCTGTTCGCCGGTACGCTGGGCCTCAACCGGTCGTTCACGCTGGAAAAGGAAAACGACTGTCTGCAGGGCTTGATGCTGACGCCGGTGGACCGCTCGGCCATTTTCTTCGGGAAAATGCTGAGCAATCTGGCGTTTCTGCTGATCATGGAAGCGTTCCTGCTGCCGGTATTCATGATATTTTTTAATGTGGAGGTTTTGCCTCATCTGGCCGCCTTGCTGGGGGTTCTTCTGCTGGGCACGCTGGGTTTCAGCGCGCTGGGCACGTTGCTGTCCTCCCTGTCGTCCAATTTGAAAACGCGGGAGATCATGCTCCCGATTCTGCTGTATCCGCTGATGGTGCCGGTGGCCATCGGAGCCGTCCGGTTGACCGGGCAGATTCTGGATGGTAAATCCCTCGCGGATATGATGAACTGGGTGGGATTGATCATCGCTTTTGACATTATCTTTATCAGCGCATCCATTATGATGATCGATCATATTTTGGAGGAGTGATTTTATGGACAACCTGGGGTATTTATTCGCGGCCAACGTGTTTGTCTGGGTCGGGATTTTTGTCTACGTGTTTTCCCTCGTCCGGCGCAGCCGTTCCCTCCAAAAGGATCTGGACCTGCTGAAGGAAAGCCTTAAAAAGGAATCGGGCGATGAGTGACGTTTCTCAAGAGTTGGATGCTCGGGATGCCAGCCCTGGTTACGGATTGATGGGGCTGACCGGCGCGGCCGTGCTGGCGGCACTGGCGGCGATCTTTTTCTACGTGCCGACGGAGAAGACCGAGGGTGTGGTGCAACGCATCATGTATTTTCATGTGCCTTGCGCGTGGATTGCGTTCTTTGCGTTTTTCGTGGTATTCCTGTGCAGTATTCTGTTTCTGTGGAAGAAGGAGCGGGAGTGGGACATTTACGCCCACGCTTCGGCGGAGGTCGGTATCGTCTTCTGTTCCCTGGTGCTGATCACCGGTCCGATCTGGGCCAAGCCGGTCTGGGGCCAATGGTGGGTGTGGGACGCGCGTTTGACCTCCACCCTGGTGTTGTGGCTGATTTATGTGGCCTATCTCATGCTCCGGGTCCAGAGCGAGGCCGGCTCCACCCGCGCCCGCTACGCCGCGGTGATAGGAATCGTCGGGTTTCTCGACATACCTTTGATACACTTTTCGGTGCTGTGGTGGCGCACCTTTCACCCGCTACCGAAAATTATCACTCGCGAAGGCATCGGAACCGGTATGGATACCTCCATGCTGGTGACTCTGATGATTTCCATGGGAGCGTTCACGCTCCTGTATTTTCTGTTGATGAGCCTCCGGGTGCGCATCGAGCGAATGAAAGATGAAATCGACTGTATTAAAAAAGAGCGACTTTTCTCTCACTAAAAGATACGCGGCCCTGTATGCGCTGTTGTTTGTCGCCGCGATCCTGATCATGGTGGACCATTATTATGAGGTTCCCATGACCCTGTCGGATGTGCAGTTGCCGCCCGGCCAGGATATCGAAAAATCGGAAGTGGGATTCAAGGCGCCGGGGTTTACCGCGCGCAATCTGAAAGGCCACCGCGTGCAGTTGGCGGACCATCGGGGCCAAGTGGTGATTCTCAACCTGTGGGCCACCTGGTGCGGACCCTGCCGGGTGGAAATGCCGGGCCTGGAAAACCTCTACCGCCGATACCGGTCCGAAGGCCTGGAGATCCTGGCGGTCAGCATCGATAAGGGACATGCCGACAAGGTTCAGAAATTTACCGACGAGTATCAGTTATCGTTTCCGATCCTGCTGGATACGGACGGGGAGGTGGAAGGGTTGTACAATACATTTACAATTCCCACCACCTATGTCATCGATAAACACGGCATGGTGGTCGCCGAAGTCGATGGCGCCAAAAACTGGGAATCCGAAGAAACGTTCCAGGCCCTCGAATATTTGTTGAAAGCTCCGGGATAAAACCTTCTAATAGAAATAGATCACTGCTCACGCACATTTTCTCCAACCTCTTACGGAAATGATCCAACTATGCAAACCGACCAGCAGATTTTAACCTCGAACCAGCAATTTTACGATGCCTTCAACAAACAGGATTTGGCCATGATGAAGGAAGTGTGGCAGGACGACGCCAGCGCCCGTTGTATTCATCCCGGTTGGCCGGTACTTAAGGGTTACGAACACATCATACAGAGCTGGGAGGATATTTTTAACCACAACCAGCACATGGAAATCAAAGTGTCCGACGCCGATGTCATGATCCAGGATAACTTTGCCTGGGTGAGTTGCCAGGAGAATCTGTTCTCCATCAAAATGACCGGCGTGCAAAGCTCCAAGGTACACACCACCAACCTGTTCCAGAGAGTAGGGGGCGAATGGAAAATGATTCTCCACCATGCCGCCACGCTTCCCACAGTTACCCAGGAAGAAACTTCCTGA
>CBDVDB010000331.1:0-2609 GCA_965372625.1 uncultured Nitrospinaceae bacterium | reverse complement strand
CATATAGTTACCCAGAAAAGTGCCCATGGCGAGCATGCCGAAAGAAATAATGACCGCGGCGATCAGGACTTCAATCAGGGTAAAGCCATTTTGATTTTTGGTCTGTTTCATCGTTTTTCCCATCCGGCTGAGCTGGAAACCAGCAATTTACTTGAAATCAAGGTCTTAATTAGTATAAGGGGCTTTTCCCTGCGGTGCTCAAGGTTTTCTGACTATTGTTCAGGGACTATTACCTGTATTGATTTAAGCAAAAATCAAGCCAATCTGTGGGGTTTATTTGATTTTAGAGGGTAAGCAAATAACCACTTAATTTTCAATATTTTGAGAGGCCACTCAGGACACTCTTTTTCATTGAAAGTGCATGCTACACCCCAATTGGGTGACAATAAAAAGATAATTGCTAACAAAATTTGTCAGTTATGAGGGACCGCAAGGCTCGGAGCTAATTTTTAACACTGTCGTCCTGAACTCATTCTGAAAGGCGCGGTTACGCAAAGGTTTCGGTGAGAACGGAGGTTCCGAGGGTGGTTATGGAATTGTCTGCTTTGGTGTAGATCCGTGGGATGCGGTAGTGGTCACTCCCAGGGAGGGGACTTGCCGGGCGCCGCCTTCACCACCGAGATTACTCCGGTGGCTCCCAGGATTTTGACGGCCCGGACATTGGCATTGGTGTTTCCCAAATCCACCGTGTTGATAAAATACACGGCCCCTGCGCGATTGGCTTTTCCCTTGGGATCGAAATACAGTTCCGTGGCCCCGTCTTCCAGGTCGACCGGAACTGTTACCGTGCCGGTGCCCCAGACGTTTTCCAAAGGCGGTTCCAGGCTGACTCCGAACTGTATTCCGGAGGCCAGTTTGACCTCATGGAGGAGTTCATCGGAATCCGCAGTGCCGTTGTCGTTGGTGTCCTCAATGACCGAGTAGCCGGAGGTGCCCTCAAACTTCACCCAGACCCGATGCTGGTTATCCACGGCCTTGTTCTTGGCCTTCGTCAGTTGGTAATAAAGCTCGGATGCCTCATCACCGACCATGCCTTTCTCTTCCCAATCCAGGTAACGGGGCAGGGCGAATACGATCAGGATGATAACGATGAGGACGCCGGTGACGATCTCAGGCATGGGGAGCGGTTTTTTAATTTCTTCAGCCATATTTAAGTGCAGGGTTGGTTGTCAACAAATTCAGGATGTTAAGGGGTTTATGAAGCTTCCCGGAAACCGGTCGATCTGGGGTTGAAATCAGGCAAACCATTCTTTTTATTGTAACAAATGATTTTTTATTCGGAAATAAAATGTAGGGAAAATTCTGCACCACCGACCTATATTTAAATTGAGATATTTAGGAGGTTTGTCATGAATACACTGGAAAGCGTTGAAGCCATCATCGATAAGATTCCCTGTCCCATTTGCCTGAATTCCCGTTTCGAGGCCAATCTCAGTTGCGACTCGCCGAACACCCCGTGCGACGTTCACGCGGTCTGCGGTCACTGCGGTTACCGTTTTGTCGTCACCAACGATACGCAAACGATGGATGAGTTGTGGCCCAGGATTCAGAAAGAGGTGCATCAGAAAAAATGCCCGGAATGCGGCGATGACGATTTAAGCATGGAATTTTTGTGTGACGTGAAATCGAAGGATTGCTATTTCCTGGTGCGTTGCTCGAAGAATGGACATTACAGCCGGGTAGGCCGCGAATCCATTCAATACCTGTTCGGCTGATTCGGACGGCTACTGGATCTGCGGATTGATGGGAATGAGCTGGCCGCTCATGTTTTTTTCCGAGGTCAGGCGGTCGAGCGCGGCGTACAAGGGATCCAACCCCCGGGAGACGGTGCCTTCAATGTGCAGGTAGTAGGTTTTGCCGGACGACTCCTGATTCGGGTCGGTATTGGAATCGAGATGCAGGATGTTCAATCCCGCCTCCGCCAGCGCGGTGGTCACGTCCTCGACAATCCCCGCCCGGTCACTGGCGTATACACTGATGCGCACGTCCGGTTCCACATAATGCTCCATCCCGCCCGCCAGTTCGTCGATATGCGGGGTGAGGGCCAGGGTTTGGCAGATCGGCTGGACGACCTCCCGTAACCGTTCGGCGGATTCGTCCCATTGCACCATGACCATGATGGAGAAGTTGGCCCCCAGCCGCGCCATCGAGGAATCGCCGAGATTACACCCGGCCTTGCACAAGGCGGCGCTGACCTGGGCAACCAGCCCCGGCCGGTCTTTCCCCACCAATGAAAGCATGTACCAGTGTTCCATAAATCCGTTTGTTCCCTTTATGCCGTCAGGTTCGCGGGGCTCATTGTTACAAAAAATAATGAGACTGTAAAGCCTGCTCGGCGCAGGGCCAACCGGGCAAGGCCCGGAGCTAACTTTCTCCCCCTTCTTGAAGGGGGCTGGGGGGATTTAACGCCAGCCCGGGTTTTAAAGTTGCCGGTGGCGGTTCGCCACCTCCCGCCAAAACCTGAACCCCAATTCACCACAGCCTGCTAGCCGCAGGGGCGACTTGCGGCACGCTGACGCGGGCCGCTAATACACTGTTCACACTAGAGTAATACTTTGTCATTCTGAGGAACGGAGTAGCCTGTCCTGAGCCTGCCGAAGGAAAGAATC
>CBDVDB010000330.1:0-2625 GCA_965372625.1 uncultured Nitrospinaceae bacterium | reverse complement strand
CCAGCCAAAATAAAAAGGCCGCGCCGCCCAGGAACCCGGTAACGATATTTAAAATGACCAGACTGTAATAAATGGACTGAAATTCGAAGGTGAGTTTATGTTCACCCGCGGGAACAAAAACCATCTGAAAGTTGGGATACACTCTTAAAATCGGTGCCTCCTCGCCATTGATAAATGCCCGCCAGCCGGGATGATAATTCTCCAGCCGCAAAATATAGGCGTCGCTCTTGGCGCTCACTTCAAGTTCCACCCTATTGGGATTCGTGGATGGGTTCTGGCGAATCGCTCCCATTTTCCTGGAGTTTACCGGGAGGGCCATGGGGCCGCCCCCGGCCGAGTCCGGGGATATGGATGGAGTTTCAACCAGGCTCACCTCCGACAGGGACAGCGGACTCATATTATTGAAGACCAATTTAAAATACGTTGAGGATACCGCTTTCTCCAGGTCGAATTTCATTAAGACTGGTGTGGTTCCTGCCGTTGATTTTTCCAACTCCAGTTTTTGCGCGAGGGCCCAGGCTGGAGGGTCCTCACTCAACCATAACTCGATAGAGTCCCCTCGGTCCGTGTGAGCGCCGGGAGCCAGCCAGATTTCGAGCCTGTTGGAATCGAATCCGTCCTGAATCGAAAATGAAATCCAGGAATTTTTATGAGGTTCTATTGACCATGAGGTTTGAATATCCTTGTCCAGAACGGTTGCCAGAGAGGTTTCGTCGGAGGAACCTCCCTTAATATTGAGCATGGGTTTCTGGATGCCCACGATTCGCTTCAAGGCTTGAAGAGATGTTTGATCCGGTGTGATCCCCTCCCGGTAAGGCACCAGGTTGAATAGGTGACCTCCGGCATCTTTTAAAGCCAGAGCGGCGGGGATTTTTTGAAATCCCATACCTCCCGAATTAAATTTGATGAGAAAATTATTGTGCAGTAGAAATCGGGCGAAATCTTTCTGAAGCATAAAAATATAATTGGGTATTCGGTTCGACCAGATGGCCTGCTTGTTAAACAAGGAGGAGTGATCAAGCGGCAACCCCCTTGCCTCATGAGAAAAAATTTCCCATTTCCCGGGGTACTCGATTGCCTTCACTCCAAATTGTTTTGCTGGCGGCATTTGCTGATGGGCCGAAAAAAATAACAAGAATGTCGTGTGGAGGGCTACAAGTATCACCAGACAGACGGGCAGGGCCCGGGATTGAAGGGTCGACCATTTCAGGGAAATCAAAATCAGGGCAATGACGGCGATGATGAGGTTAGCCATCTGCATGCCGGATAATTCTTTCGGCATCAGAAAAAAAAGAACGGATGCGGCAAAAATAACGGAGGACAACTTGCGGGTGAGGGAGTAT
Organism: uncultured Nitrospinaceae bacterium; assembly: GCA_965372625.1. Classification (GTDB taxonomy): domain Bacteria; phylum Nitrospinota; class Nitrospinia; order Nitrospinales; family Nitrospinaceae; genus SZUA-226. The sequence continues at coordinate 1,282 of CBDVDB010000330.1, read as the reverse complement.
TGGTCGCTGATGAGAGCCATGAATCCCCCCAGCGAGGCGGCCACCAGAGCAAAGGTCGCCGTCCGGGCAAACATAAAAGTATGCCGCGTAATATCCACCAGCGGAACATACTCCATCATCCATCCCCAAACCGGAGTGGCATGCCCCGCGCTGATTATGACCAGCATGGCCCCCAGAGCGATGAAAATCCAATTACCTCTAAAAAACATTGCAATAAAAAGTCCCAGAAAAGGCAGCATGCCAATATAAAAAGCCCCGTGAGTTTTGATTAAAAATTCCTCTTCCAGAGAAGTATTCCGGCCTGTCTCATAATCAAACAAATAGGAATAACGGCTCAGCGGAACATTGACCGAATCCTGATAGGAAAGTTGGGTTGATTGCGCCTCGGCGGCAAAACCCCGGGTGGGAGAGACAAAATCCTGCATTTCCAAATAATTGGCGACAAAAGGAGCCGCCATCGAAAAAAAAAGCAACAAGCCCAGCAGGGTCATTCCGGGTTTGGACGCGATCCCCTTCAGGCATGCGGCGCCCTCTTTCTGCAAGCGCCTGGGCCGGATCAATCCTGCCAACAGGGATATGAGTAAAAACATCAGCAGGGAAATAAAAATATAAGTGGGCAGATAAAAATTAACGGCCAGGCCCGCGATCAAGGAACAAAATACCAGGGCCGCCGGATTTTTAGTTTTATAAAAATAGATCAGCAGAAACAGTAAATATGGAAAGAGACCCAGAATGTAAAGGCCCCCCTGGTAAATGTCAGTAAAAAATAAACCGCCAAACAACATGGTGGTAAAACCGAACAGACAAATATAATTGTTTTTGTACAGCAGACGGAATAGAAGCAGGGACGCAGTGGAAATATTGAGATAGCCGAAAATGAATATCAGATTAAAAAAGATGGAGGGAGGAAGGCTCAATCCCAACAGGTTAAAGAAATGAAAAAATGCGATTGTTGGAAGGTAGCAGAAGATATTGTTGTAGAGAGCGAACGGTTGTCCTGCCCCCCAATAGGGATTCCAGCCCAGGGAGGTGTCGGATTGGAGCCATTGCTGGATGATGGCCGACCAGCCCTGCCAGTTCCAAAAGGTATCATGGTCGGTCCCGGTATTACCCAAAACAAAATCTACGTGCAAAAACAGGAACAGGACATAAAAACCCAAAACGGGAAGAGTCAGTTTTCGGGTTTCCGGCCAAGCGAAAACAGGGGCCAACACCATCAGGAGAATCAAACCGGCGCCCAGCAAAACCTGAAAATCCGCGACATTCAAATTATCATCCTTGT
>CBDVDB010000329.1:0-2628 GCA_965372625.1 uncultured Nitrospinaceae bacterium | reverse complement strand
AACCGACGCTGTTTTCGAGCTTGAGCGTCAACAGTTTCTGCGCCTCCACCGCGAATTCCATGGGAAGCTGTTTGAACACTTCCTTGCAGAATCCGTTGATGACGGCGGTAATCGCGTTCTCGCGCGAGATGCCCCGCTGTTCGAAATAGAACAACTGCTCCTCACTGATTTTCGAGGTCGAAGCCTCGTGTTCCAGTTGGACGGAGTTGTTGGCTGTTTCGATATAGGGGAAGGTGTGCGCACTGCACCGGTCGCCCACCAGCATGCTGTCGCATTGTGTATAGTTGCGGGCATTGGTTGCATTCTTGTTCACCTTGACCAGTCCGCGATAGCTGTTGCTGGACTGATCGGCGCAAATCCCCTTCGAGATAATACTCGATTTGGTATTTTTTCCGATGTGGATCATTTTGGTGCCGGTATCGGCCTGCATGTGGCCGGCGGTCAGCGCCACCGAATAAAACTCGCCCTGGCTGTTGTCTCCCAGCAGAATGCAGCTGGGATACTTCCAGGTGATGGCGGAACCGGTTTCCACTTGTGTCCAGGAAATCTTGGAGTTGTCACCGGCGCACTTGCCGCGCTTGGTGACGAAATTGTAGATGCCGCCCTTGCCCGTTTCCGGGTCGCCGGCGTACCAGTTCTGCACGGTGCTGTATTTGATCTCCGCGCTGTCGAGCGTCACCAATTCCACCACCGCGGCGTGCAGTTGGTTGGTATCGAACTGCGGCGCGGTGCAACCTTCGAGATACGAAACGTAACTGTTCTCGGCGCATATGATGAGCGTGCGTTCGAACTGCCCGGTTTCCTCCGTGTTGATGCGGAAGTAGGTGGACAGCTCCATCGGCGAAATGGTGTCCGGCGGAATGTAGACGAACGAACCGTCGGTGAACACGGCGCTGTTGAGGGCGGCGTAATAATTATCCCCTACCGGCACCACCGTGCCCAGATATTGCTCGACCAGTTCGGGATATTCCTGCACCGCCTCGGAGATCGGGCAGAAGATGATGCCCACTTCCAGCAGTTTCTTCTTGTGGGTGGTGGCGACGCTGACGCTGTCGAACACCGCATCGACGGCGACGTTGGACAGGCGCTTCTGCTCGTCCAGCGGGATACCGAGTTTCTCGAAGGTGCGAAGCAGTTCCGGGTCGACCTCGTCAAGGCTTTCGAGTTTTTTCTTCTGCTTCGGCGCGGAGTAGTAGGAAATATTCTGAAAATCGATCTTCGGGTAATGCACGTTCGGCCAGGCCGGTTCTTTCATCGTCAACCATTTCCGGTACGCCTTGAGCCGGAAATCCAGCATGAACTGCGGTTCTTTTTTCTTCTTGGAAATGGCGCGGACGACATCTTCGTCCAGTCCTTTGGCAAAGGTGTCGGCTTCGATATCCGTCTGAAAGCCGTACTTGTATTCGCTTTTCTCCAGAACCTCGTCAACACTGGTGGTTTTGGAAGGGGTTTCATCCGTCATTATAAATACTCCTCAAATTCCCCAAGGGAATCAGAATGTCATGTCCATGTTGGGCGTCACCTGCAGGTCTTTATAAATTTCCTTCCTGAGGGTCTGCTCGATGAACGACAACGTGCCGCCTATGGAAGAGCCGCAACTGCCGCAGGCGCCCTGGTATTGAATGATGATCTTTTCACCATCCACCACTTCCTGCACCTGCACATTGCCGCCGTCGTTCATCAGCGCCGGACGGATTTTCTCGTCCAACACGATGTTGATCTGCTGAATCTGTTCTTCCTCGCTCAGCCCCATCCAGGCCTGTTCCTGCATGTTCAGTTCTTTAATCCCGGCAGGTTTGCCTGCTTCTTTATTAATACCGGCGGCGGCCTGGGCCACGGCCTGGGCTGAGGGATAGTTTTCTTTTATAAGTTTTAACAGCTCCGGCACGTTGCCGAACGCCAGTTTTTTCGATTCCGGAACGGCGGGCACTTCAGGATCGTCCCTCAGCGCGCGTTCAATATCCGCCCCCAACAGGGAACAGGCTTCGTCGATGGTGAGGTTCTGGACCATGCCGGACAGGGTCTCGCCGATGGCCACCGACACCTTGCCGCCATAGGCGAAAAACTTGGCGCTGTAGACCCGGTCCTCCTCCATATCCACCAGCCAGTACAGCTTCATATCCTTGAACTTGGCCTCGACCAGGGCCATGCCTTTTTCGGCGGCTTCTTCCTGGTAATAGGCGCCCCGGTTCTTCGGACTCTTGGCGGCGGCCTCGAATTTTTCTGAAAATTTCTCTTCGGTTACGGACATATTTATCACCACCGGGAGGGGACCTAAATATCCATAAAAAAGGACCTTATCCCGGACCTTTACAGGTTCAAGCCTCATTTTATATCAAAACTCAGGGGAAACCCGAATAATAAATCAATTAGCGGTCGATATCAATCCATCATTAGATGCGTACCGGGGACGAAAGGTCTTATAAATTCAAGGAAAATAGAGATTTCCCGGCCTCCCGGCGGCTGGCGGGACACCATTTGTACAAGCCGAAATCCAGCAAAAAGAGGAAATTTTCCTCTACCTGATGAGGGACCCAGCGGGTGGGGTAACATGGGCCCCGCGCCGAGCGGGCGAATCCGGGGATTTTCACTATTTTGGTGCATCCCCGCGAAAAAAAAGGGTATAAT
>CBDVDB010000328.1:0-2632 GCA_965372625.1 uncultured Nitrospinaceae bacterium | reverse complement strand
AACCGCTTCCAGGAATCTTGATTCACTCTCTGAAACCAGAGGGTCGAGCAAGAGATGAGATTGAGAGAAAAGCCTGGAAGGGGGTTTAAAAAAGCCTGAAAATGATCGTTGGGGCGGGGAACAAATTGCTCGAACTCATCAACCATGTCCTTAACTTTCAAAAAATAGATTCCGGCCACTTGCATCCGGTAAAGGTCCCGGTGGAGATTGTACCGGTGATTCAGGAATTGATGGTTCTTTTGGAACCGATGGCCCATGAATATGATGTGCGGTTGGTCAGCGAGATTAGCCGAGAGGATAATCCTTGTGCGATGAGTGACAAAGATTCCTTAATGCAGGTTCTTTTTAACTTGATGTCAAATGCCATTAAATTCAACCGGAAAGAAGGATCGGTTACCGTTTCCTGTAAAAAAACACCGGAAGGGAAGCTCCGCCTTTCGGTGGTGGATACGGGCCCGGGAATTGAGGATGAAAAAGTGGTTTCTCTTTACGAGCCGTTCAATCGGCTGGGAAAAGAGAGTCTGAACATTCCCGGTACCGGTATCGGCCTGGCCACCGCCAAAAGGCTAACCGAACTTTTGGGCGGCACCATCGGCTTTAAAAATAACGACGGAGGAGGAAGCTGTTTTTTCATCGAACTCCCCGAAGGGCTGAAGAAGTAATTTGCAAGGCTCCCCTCAAGTCCACCGCTAAACATCCCGCCTTCCCACTAATTAAATTAATGTATAAAATGAAATTGGCGTTATCCTGTTACTAAGTAAAGGGAGGCGGACTTTTAGATGGAGAATTGATATGAAAATCTTTGTACCCTTTGTTTTGATATCAATTTTATTTGTGGGATGCTCGTCGGAACCGGAACTTCCACAGAAATACCATTTCAGTACGAAGGATGAGTATCTCAAATATTATCTACCCCTGCAAAACGATCATGGCGGCATTAAGAAATGGGTGCCGTCTCCGGATATGGATTGCAGGGGCGGCAAAGTATTTACTCACGCCGACGGATTCCAGTCCACCTTCTGCCCGAAAGACGGGAATGAGGATTTGTTTAAATGATGTCTTTTTTTCGACGGGGCTCGGTGGCTAGATTTTGCTGATCAGAATATGGGCTACCAATTGGCTGTGGCATTCTTCGCCAATCATAAATCGTTTCAGGCGGTTCTGCAGGTTTCCCACCATGGCATCCTGTTCTTCGGAAGACAGTTCGGCTATTTGCGGCGCCAGGGGGCTGGCATCCAAAATCCGGATGGCCTGATCGACCCCTCGCTCGAACACCAGAGGCAGCGAGCAGGTTTTGACTGCGATGTTCTTCAATCCCGCTTCTTCGCCCAGGGCTTTTAATTGGCGCGGATCGTTCAAATTGAACGGAGCTTTCAACATATCCGCGATGGCGGAGGGGAGGGTCTCCTGAAGCGCGGCATGAATTTCCCCGAAAATGGGACATTGCTCCAACGATCCCCAGACCGCCACCGCCACCCGTCCGCCGGGTTGGGTGGCGCGGGCCATTTCCCTCAGCGCCTCGACCTTTTCCGGAAAAAACTGCAGGCCCTGCTGACACACCGTCAAATCAAACGACGCATCGTCCACCTTTAGGGGAGCGGCGGGAGATTTCACATACTCGATCGGCGCGCTGTCGGGAGCACGTGGTTTAGCGCGGGCGATGTCCAGCATGGGCGGGCTGATGTCCGTGGCCGTCACCTTCCCCTTGGGGCCCACTCTTTCGGCGGCCATGCGCGCGACGGTTCCCGGTCCGCAGGCAACATCCAGCACCGATTCCCCCTGGGCTATCCGGGCCTCCGTCAACAAAAGCTTTGCCCAGGGAGTGAACAGGCGCGGCACCAGCAGTTCCTCATACACCCGCGGCACCGAGGGGCCTGAATGGGTAAAATCAAATTTTGTCGGATCGGACATGGGCTTATTTTACCGGATACTGTGACGCGGGTGGACGGGTGTCATCTATGGTAATGAGTGCCAAAGGTTCCCCTGAATTATACACTCTATTTTCCTGAGATATTGTTTAAATGGGTATTGAGGCTCAGGAAAGGTGGGGATTAATATTTAGTTGACACTTACGTAAGTATAAACTAACATATGGTTATGTTCGAAACGATGCAGGCGATGGCCGAGCCCACACGGCTGGCGATTTTAAAAATGGTGCGGCGTCACGAGATGCCGGCGGGAGAGATTGCCCGAAAATTCAAGGGCGTCACCCGTCCCGCCGTATCGCAACATCTGCGCGTTCTGAAAGATGCAGGACTGGTCACCGAACGGCGTGAGGGCACCCGCAGGATATATCGCCTGCGGCCGGAAGGCTTTGCTCCTTTGAAAACTCTGCTGGAGGATTTCTGGGATTCCCGGCTTGAAAAATTAAAAACCGTAGCCGAAAAATATGAAAAGAGGAAAGTATGAGTGAAACGTATGAGTTGACCCGTAAGATTACTATTGAAGCTTCACCGGAGACGGTTTTTTCGTATTTGACAGAAGAAGCCAAAATGAAGGAATGGCTGGCCGAGGTGGCGGAAACCGATCTCCAACCCGGCGGCGTTTTTCACATCGGCACATTGGATGGGGTTCACTGCCGGGGAGAATTTGTCGAAATCGTGCCGAACGAAAAGGTGGTCTTTACCTGGGG
>CBDVDB010000327.1:0-2640 GCA_965372625.1 uncultured Nitrospinaceae bacterium | reverse complement strand
CCACTACCTCGGTTGTATTTTCGATAATTTTTCCCGCGGAATCTTTAAGCTTGTTCAAGTCCTGGGAAAGCACCGCTTTCAGGATGGCAATTTTCAAGGCGTCGACGATGGTCTGGACCACTTCGCCGGGGGTGGCGCCATTCTGTTTTTTGCCGACGTCCTGCAAGTGAATGTCGGGCAGGGGCAGGGCGGTGGTCTGGCCGTCCTGGAGGAGGGTGCTGACGTGAACCTGGCCTCCCGTGATATCAATGTGGTCGATGATGAGTTTGGTCTCGGCCGTTTTTTCGCCCTCACCTTTTTCTTCGGGGGGCGAGCTCTCCCCATACTTTTTGACGAAGGCCTCGACATTGCGTTGGATGGCGTCGATATTACTGCCATTGGCCCCTAACTCATAAGTGACTTCTGGGGACTGTATGGATATTTCTTTAATGTGAACCGCTTCGCCATCGATGGATTTCCAATCCAGCGCCAGCTGGATTTTTTCCATCCGGAAGGCGGATTCGGTTTTAAAGCCCTCGGGATTGCCCACTACCAGTTCCCGCAAGGCCCCCGTTCCATTTTCGATATCGATGTCGGTTCCCTTTAATTCTACTTTTGCCTGAACCATTTCCGAGCCAACGGTGGTAATGACCCTCGTAATAATACTTCCCAGCGAGGAATACAGGTAGATAACTCCCGCGACGCCTGCGATGGCAGTCAGAGCGACCAGTCCGATAGCGATACGTTTCATGCGAATCCTCCAAGGGATAAGGGTCTGCCGGGATGAGCGTGTCAGCCGGCTTGATGTTCCGGGAACACCTGCCCCGCTTCCAGCACCACCCACCGCTCCGAGGTGTCGCCCAGCACCAGGTCGAGATGGTCGTTGAGGCGGACGAGGTTCAGGATTTCGCCGGGCAGGCGGATGCGAACCGGGCCTTCATGGTTCTGGCCCCGCAGGTAAACACCATCGGTTTCAATTTTGACGACTTGAAACACATCGTTGATGGTTTCCACGATGCGCGGCGGCTCTTCCAGCACGCGGCCGGTTTCGTCATCCAGAAAATGGCTGAGTTGCAGACAGCGGTCCTGCGCCCGGGTCAGCGCCTGCACCGTATTTTGAAAATCGATGTCCGCCAGGCCGTGGCCGATGTCCTTCTGCTTCATCCACCGGAGAAAAGAAAACAGGTCGAACAATATTTCATTGGTTTCAGTTTGGGTGGATACGGAATTGAACGGCAGAAACCCGACCACGAACCGGCTCAGGTGAGAATGGTTGAGATGTTCCGGTCCTGCCGAGACCTTCCGATTTTCCGTTTCCCCGGAATGCGCCATCCCCGATTCGATCAGGCAGTTATGAAACAGAGCGAGGCTTTTGCCCAACTCCCCGGCGGGCATGTTCGCCGCGGGAAGCAGGCGGCGGCTCTCGGCATAATCTTTCATTATCTGGTAAAGACTCATCTCAATCCTGTTTTGAGGCGGCGGCCGGAAGATATTTTTTAAGCGTATCCAGCAGGCGTTGAAACTCTTCCGGGGTGATGTCTCCCATGTTGGCGATCCGGAAAATACTTTCGCTCAGTTTTTTCTGCCCCGCGTAAATCACAAACCCTTTCTTCTTCAACTGGTCATGCAGTTGTTTGTAGGTGATGCCGTCCGGCAATTTCAGCGCCGTCAGGGTGTTGGACCGGTGCGTCTCGGGAACGATGCATTCCAGCCCCATCTCCTCGAATCCGTTACGCAGTAACCGGGCGGCCTCGCTGTAGCGTTTGATCCGGCCCTTGACCGTTTCCTCAATCAACTCGTCGAGTGCGGTATCGAGCGCATAATGAATCTGCACCGCCGGAGTGAACAGGGGATTTCCCTTTTCCTGGGCCTGGTGGTTATTGTACAAATTAAAATAAGGGGAGCGCTCGGGAATGGCCTCCAGCCTTGCCAGTTCGGTTTTGCGCACCAGAACGAACGCCACCCCGGGCAGGCCCTGCAGGCATTTGTTGGCGGTCCCCACGCAAAAGTCGATGCCGGCCTTGTTAAAATCCAGAGGATCTCCCGCCAGGCCGCTGACGCTGTCGACCAGAAACCGTTTGTCATATTTTTTGACCAACTCGCCGATCTCATGCACCGGGTTGAGCAGTCCCGTGGTGGTTTCGTGATGCACCAGAGCGACCACTTCGATATCCGGATTCTGTTTCAAGGCCTGCTCGATATCGTACAAACGGGGCGGTTGGCCCCATTCATAGTCGAGGCACAGCGTGTTGAACCCGTGAGCTTCCGACATGGCGGCGATGCGGTCGCCGTACACGCCGTTGCGGATGACGAGCAGGGAGCGCCCTTCGCTGAGGCAGGAGGACACCGCCATTTCCAGTGCCGCGGTGCCGGAGCCGGTGGTCAACACGGCGCTGAAATCGATATGGATCTTAAAAGCCCGTGTCAACTTGGAGCGGATGGACCGCATCAGGTTCGAAAACTCCTTTTCCCGATGGCATAAATCCGGCTTCAGCAGGGCCTGCCGGACCCGCTCGGTTACATTGACGGGCCCCGGATTGAGTAGAACGGTTCGTTTCATCAGATTTTCCAGTTGAATGGACAACTGTTTGATTAGAACTATACCACCCCTCCAAATCCCCGCAAAAATAATTTCTGCCAGGCGCAGGGCCAATTTCGCTG
>CBDVDB010000326.1:0-2686 GCA_965372625.1 uncultured Nitrospinaceae bacterium | reverse complement strand
GCTTACCGGGAACTCCTGATCTTCTTCCTCCACGAGTTCTTCTTCCGTTTCAACAGCGGGTTCAGCGATAGAAGCCTCTTCCTCGGTTTCTTCCGGAGCCGGTTCTTCTTCGGGCAACTGACTGAGGTAATTTTTTGAGAACTCATAAATGGCTTCGGCTTTTTTGGGGCCGATGCCGGTCAGCAGGGTCAGCCCGTCCACGCCTCTTTTAATCACTTCATCGAAGTTCACTACATTGTTGGTGAAAAGAATCGCGACTATTTTATCGCCCAATCCTCTGGCGTTTTTAATGATTTCCAGAAAATCCTCCGTAGGTCTCGCCGGTTTTTTGGGGGCCAACAGACCCGAAGCGGCCAGCAGGCCTCCTCCGGACTCGGATTCGCTTTTGATATCAATTTTCCACTTCACCAGTTTGGCGGCCAGCCGCACATTCTGGCCTTTCTTGCCGATGGCGAGCGACATCTGGTCGTCCGCCACGATAATGGTCATGTGGTTTTCTTCCCGGTTGCTGACAATCCGCGAAATTTTCGCCGGGCTCAACGCGTTGCGTATGAACGTTTCCGGTTCTTCGGAATATTCGACGATATCGATTTTTTCCCCGCGCAACTCCTGCACAATCGCCTGCACGCGCATGCCCCGCATGCCGACACAGGCGCCGACGGCATCGACATCCCGGTCGTTGCTGCGCACGGCGATTTTGGTGCGTCCGTTGGGTTCGCGCACGATGCCCATGACCTCCACCATGCCTTCACTGATTTCGGGAACTTCCAGCTCGAACAGACGCTCAATCAGCCCGACATGGGTTCGGGACAGAATTACCAGCGCGTTTTTGGAGGTTTTGCGAATGTCTACGACATACGCCCGGATCCGGTCGCCCCTGTTAAAAGCTTCGCGAAACACTTGCTCCCGGCGGGGGAGGACGCCTTCGGCCTTTCCCAACTCGACGATGATGTCCCCGTGTTCAAAGCGCTGAACGATGCCGTTGATCAGTTCGCCTTTTCTATCCAGAAAATCGTTGTAGGTGATTTCAATTTCCGCTTCCCGGACCTTATGCAGGATGACCTGCTTCGCCAGTTGCGCCGCGATTCGGCCGAGATCTCTCAATTCATGCTTGACCAGGACCATCTCCCCCAATTGGGCATCGGGAGAAATTTTGACCGCGTCTTCCAGGAGGATTTCGTTAGCCGAGTCCTCAACGGCGGCCACCACGGACTGTTCGGCCCAGATTTCAGCTTCCCCGTTTTCTTCGTTGAAACGGGTGACGAGGTTTTCCAGGTGCGGCAGTTTTTTGCGCGCGGCGGCTTCTACCGCGGTTTTCACGGCATCAATCAGAATAGTCTTGTCGATGCCTTTTTCCCGGCACAACTGATCGATAATGTGGATGACTTCTATGCTCATAATCGTTAAATCTCTATTTCAAGTCTGGCTTTGGCGATCTGGTTCCTGGGAATTTCCACGAGCCGATTATCCGATTCCAGGAACAGTACGTCCCCCCGGAAATCCCGGATGGTTCCTTTGAATTTCTTCTGCTGATCGATGGGAGTAAAGGTGGTTACACGGGCGCGTTTACCCTTGAACCGGAGAAAATCCATTTCCGTTTTAAGAGGCCGGTCCAACCCGGGTGAGGACACTTCCAGGGTGTAACTTGAGGGAACAACTTCTTCCACCTCAATCAAATCTGCAATCTGCCGACTGACGTTCGAGCAATCGGCTACCGTGATTCCGCCTTCCTTATCAATGAATATTCTCAGAAACCAGTTTTTGCCTTCTTTTTTATACTCGATGTCGACCAGTTCAAGGCGGTTCTCATTCAGGATCGGAGTCACCAATTCTTCGATGGATTCCGCAACCGAGCCTTTACCCATTTCGGGGCTCCCATACGCTTGAGAAAGAACAGAAATCAGAAATCAAGGGTAGTAAGTAATATCCTTAAAAATTTCAGGCTCCAAACCTGATATAAATTTTTGAAAAACAAGGCTGATACAAAAAAAGCGGGCCTGAGAGCCCGCTTAGCAGCCCTTATGAATTTAAGGAGATTTTACATAAACCATGCGGCGCCTGCAAGAAAAATGTCACTTTTGCGGAAGTGGATCAAGGGATTTTAAGCCTGTCCGGAATGGATTGGAGGCCGGAGGGGAAATCGATAAGCTCCGAAGTCCCTTGTTTTCTTGACTTTATCTCGATCTGGCCGTTTTTCAGGTTTTTCGGGCCGATGATGATCTGGAGGGGGATGCCCAGCAATTCGGCGTCCTTGAACTTGACGCCCAGCCGCTCCGGACGGTCGTCCAGCAGGGTATCGATGCCCAACTCGCCCAGGATGCGATAGGCTTCCTCCGCGGCCTGGCGCTGGCTGTCCTCTTCATATTTGACGGGAATGACCACGGCTTGAAAGGGGGCGAGGGGAGCGGGCCAGATGATTCCCTTGTCGTCATGATTCTGCTCGATGGCCGCGGCGGCGGTACGGCCCACGCCGATGCCATAGCATCCCATGATTATCGGGTTCTCCTGGCCCTGGCCGTCCAGGAAATGCGCTTTCATGGCGGTGCTGTATTTCGTGCCCAGTATAAAAATGTGCCCGACCTCGATGCCGCGCTTTACCTTGTAACGGCCGCCGTCGCATTTGGGGCAGGGGTCGCCTGCCTGCACTTCCCGGAGATCACCCACCTGCGCGGTTTGGATATCCCGC
>CBDVDB010000325.1:0-2688 GCA_965372625.1 uncultured Nitrospinaceae bacterium | reverse complement strand
GTGACCGATGTCGTGTTTGCCCAGCAACGCTGGGTTCCGAACAAAACCCGCCCGTTGGCGGGCCGCAATCCGGATATCCTTTATGCCGCCACCCATCAACGTCATCGCACTGTCTGGGCATTGGTCAATGGCGGGCCGGAAACGGGAATATTCAAATCCATTGATGGAGGCCAAAACTGGAAGGAGCTGAAAAGCGGTTTGCCCGATGGGGACAAGGGTAAAATTGCCCTGGCTGTTTCACCGATTAAACCGGAGGTGGTTTACGCCTCAATCGAATTGGCCGGGCGTAAAGGCGGTTTTTGGCGCTCGGAAAACGGCGGCCAAAGCTGGAGCAAGATGAGTGATTACATCAGCGGCGGCACCGGGCCACACTATTACCAGGAAATTTTTTGTGACCCTTACCGCTTCGATGTGGTCTATCAGGTGAATGTTCGTTTAGCACGCACCGAGGATGGAGGTAAGACCTGGGAGACCGTCGAAAGCCGCTGGAAACACGTGGACAATCACGTCGTGGTTTTTCATCCGAATGACCCTGATTTTTTGCTGGTCGGCTGTGACGGTGGACTTTATCGGTCATTCGATCGTGGTGAGACATTTGAATATTTCCCCAATCTTCCTTTGACCCAGTTCTACAAAGTAGATGTTGATTATGATGAACCGTTCTACCATCTGGTGGGCGGCACCCAAGATAACAACACCCAGTATGGCCCGAGTCGCACAGGAAACAGGTCCGGCATTCGAAACAGTGACTGGCAACCGATCATCGGCGGCGATGGGCATGATTGCGCCATTGATCCCGAGGATCCGGATATTATCTACGGCGAATCCCAGCAGGGATACTTAAGACGCTTTGACCGGCGCACCGGTGAAGCAATTGATATTCGCCCGCGTCCGGAGAAAGGCGAGGAGGACCTGCGGTTCAACTGGGACTCACCCATTCTTATCAGTCCTCATTCCCATACCCGTCTTTACTATGGCTCCAAGAAACTCCACCGCAGTGACGACCGAGGCGATTCCTGGACGACTATCAGTCCCGATCTTTCCCGCAACCGGGATCGTTACAAATTGAAACACATGGACCGGGTTTGGAGTATTGATGCCGTTTATGATACAGGCGCCATGTCACAATACGGCAATATCACCTCCATCTCCGAATCTCCTTTGCAGGAAGGTCTCATTTACGTCGGCACGGATGATGGTCTCATCCAGGTGACTGAAGACGGAGGCCAGACCTGGCGAAAAGTGGACCGGATTTACGGCGTCCCGGAAGAGGCATTCGTCAATGACATCAAGGCGGATCGTCATGATGTGGACACGGTTTACGCCGTGTTTGATAATCATAAAACGGGGGACTTCAAACCCTACCTGATGAAAAGCAATGATCGCGGCAAGACCTGGCATTCCATTACCGGCGATTTGCCCGAACGACAAATCCTCTGGCGGTTTGCCCAGGATCATGTCAAGCCCGACATCTATTTTCTTGGAGCCGACTTTGGTTTGTATTTCAGTCTTGACGGAGGAAACAAATGGATCCAGCTCAAGGGAAATGTTCCAACGATTTCCTTTCGAGATATCGAGATTCAGCGTCGGGAAAACGACCTGGTGGGCGCCTCTTTTGGCCGCAGCTTTTTCGTGCTGGATGACTATTCTTTCCTGCGCGAGATTAGTGAGGAGGTGCTGAACGAAAAGGAGTTTGTCCTGTTCCCTATTCGGAAAGCCTTGTTGTATGTGCCCGCCCGGGTACTCGGGAGTGAAAAAGGAAGCCAAGGCGATGGGTTTTTCACTGCGCCCAATCCCCCGTTCGGCGCAGTGTTCACCTACTACCTCAAGGACTCGTTAAAGACACTAAAGCAATCCCGCCGAGAAAAAGAGGGAAAGATTAAAAAACAGGGTAGCGACAACGTGTATCCCGGATGGGATGTACTGAAGGAGGAAGAACGTGAAGAAAGTCCGGTCATCACCTTTGTTATCAAGGACACGGAGGGTAATGTAGTGAATCGTGTCACCGGAGCGACCTCAGCCGGTTTCCATCGCGTGAACTGGAACTTGCGTTATTCCTCCCTATCATCCAGCGGTGGCAGTGGACCTTTTGTCACCCCGGGACAATACGCGATAACGGCCGAGAAACGGGTCAGGGACGAGGTCATGACCCTTGGGAGCCCGCAGATGGTTGAAGTAGTCCCCATACTCACTCCCTCCTTGCCCACCCAGGACCGTGAAGCGGTTCTCCAATTCTATATGACCGCCGGCGAACTCCAACGGGCCATTCGTGGCGCCAACGGAAAAGCGACCGAAGTCTTGAGCCAATTAGTCGAAATCAAACAGGCACTGAACCAATCGGGCAAAGGCACCACGCAACTGTTTGAAGAAGCCCGAGGATTGGAATTGAAATTGAAGGACATCCGCGAATTACTCCTCGGCAACACCGCTAAGTCGCGATACAACGAACCCGACCGCCTCTCCATTATGAGTCGGGTCAATTCGGCGATGAATGCCATGGGGTCAACCTATGGTCCGACACAAACGCATCGGCGAGATTATGAGATTGCGCAAGAAGAATTCGAAACCGTGCTTGGCCAAGTGAAAAAATTGATCGAAGTGGACTTCGTGAATCTGCAGAGAAACCTGGAAGCGGCTGGTTTGCCGTGGACGTCCGGCCGACCAATTCCGGAATTGAAAAAGTAAGCC
>CBDVDB010000324.1:0-2716 GCA_965372625.1 uncultured Nitrospinaceae bacterium | reverse complement strand
GCGGCTCCCGTCGCGGCACCGGCTCCCGCACCCGGAGGTTCGGCATCTTATACGGTAACAGTGAATGGCGCAGCCTACACGGTGCAGATCGGCACCGGAGCGTCCGGGGCAACTCCCGCGCCAGCCCCGGCTCTAACTCCCGCGCCCGTAACGGCGGCGGCGCCCTCTTCGAACGGATCGAACGCGGTTACTTCTCCCTTACCCGGCTCGGTGTTTTCTTTGAAATGCAAAGTGGGCGACCAGGTCAGCGAAGGGGACATCGTGATGATCCTGGAATCCATGAAGATGGAAACCGAGGTGCACACCCCTTATAGCGGAACCGTCAACTCCATTCTGGTGCAGGAAGGCGCCAATGTCCAAACCGGCGACCAACTCATGCTAATTTCATAATGGAATTCAGTTTTCAGGACGCCATCAGTAAAATTCTGCACTCCACCGGATTCAACGCTCTTACCTCCGGTCAGGGGGTGATGATCGCCATTGCCCTGACGCTTCTCTACCTGGCCATTTGGAAAAAGTTCGAGCCCCTGCTCCTGCTTCCCATCGGATTCGGTTGCCTGCTGGCCAACCTGCCCCTCAGCATGCTGGCGAACACAGATGACGGCGGCTTGTTCAATTTTTTCTACTTCGGGGTGAAGCACGAAATACTCCCGCCGCTGATCTTTCTGGGAGTCGGGGCGTTGACCGATTTCGGCCCCCTGCTGGCCAACCCGTCCATGTTGTTGTTGGGGGCGGCGGCGCAAATCGGAGTGTACACCACGCTCATCGGGGCGGTAGCGCTTGGGTTTACCATGCAGGAAGCGAGCGCCATCGGTATCATCGGGGGAGCTGACGGGCCGACGTCGATTTTCCTGGCCGCCAAACTGGCTCCTCATTTATTGGCTCCCATTGCCGTGGCGGCGTATTCCTACATGTCGCTGGTCCCGCTCATTCAGCCGCCCATCATGCGCCTGCTCACCACGGAAAAAGAACGCAAAGTCAAAATGGAACAGATGAAACCGATTTCGCCGACCGTAAAAATTCTGTTCCCCATCGCCGCGACCGTGATTGTTGTGTTGATGCTTCCCGGCATCGCGCCTCTGCTGGGAATGCTCATGCTGGGCAACCTGTTCCGGGAAAGCGGGGTGACGGCGCGCCTGCATGACACCTCGCAAACGCATTTGATCAATATCGTCACCATTCTGCTGGCGCTGGCGGTCGGCTCGTCGATGACGGCGGCTACGTTTTTAACTGTTCAGACGATCAAAATCATTGTATTGGGGTTACTGGCCTTTTGCATGGCTACGGCGGGCGGCGTGCTGTTCGGAAAAATTATGTATATAATATCCAAGGGCAAGATCAATCCACTGATCGGGTCGGCGGGTGTTTCAGCGGTCCCCATGGCGGCGCGGGTTTCGCAAAAGGTGGGGCAGGAGGCCGATAAAACCAATTTTCTGCTCATGCACGCCATGGGCCCCAATGTGGCGGGGGTGATTGGCAGTGCCGTCGCGGCCGGCGTGTTTTTATCCCTGTTCGGGTCGGGCGATGCCGGAGCGGGGCATGCCGCGGTTGAAACCCTGCAAGCCGTCACCACATCGCTGAGTCAATAAACCATGGAGATTATAACCCAAGCCATTCAGGTTTCGTTCCTGGCCATGATTGTGATTTTCCTGGTGCTGGGTCTCCTGATCGGGGTGATCAAGTTTCTGGTCTATTTTTTTCCTTACCAGGAGCCTCCGGCGGCTCCCCTGAAAACTTCGGCCCCTGCTGCCGCGGCCTCAAGGTCCTTGCAGGATGAGAACCATATCGCGGCCATTCATGCCGCCCTGGCTCATCACCTGGGCAAAGTTCCGCAGGACATTCATATCATCCGTATCACTTCCCTTTAATAGAAATTCATTACCGCACCCGTGAAGATCACTCAGAAGAAGAGTCCGGCCGGGGGATGAGATCGGCCGGGGCGGTGACGATTCCCTCCAGAGTTCCCAATACTTTTTTTCCAAGGGACGTCCAGGGAATCGATTCGATTCTGGGACCGCTGAAGGGGCCTTCGACTTCATAGTAAGTGGTGATCAGGCTGCCTTCCGGTCCGCCGGTGATAATCTTCCCCAGGATCGGAATCATTTCGATCCAGCGGCTCACCCGGCGGAAAGGCGCGACTCCCGCAACCAGGTCCAACCGTTGTTGATAGAGATCGATACCCCCGACCAGTGACACGCGGTCCCCTTTATCCTCGTACATGAAGTTTTCCGTATGGGCCACGCCGTTGACAATGGGGAAATCGCCGAAAATTCGCAGATAACCCGTATTATGCTCACCGGCCCTCCTGGCAAATGTTGCCGGGTCGACGGAAACATCAAACAGCCGGGCCACGCCGTTTAAAAGAAATCCTGTATTAATGCGTCCTTCTTTTATGTCGAACGACCATCGGCCCCGCAGGCTTTGGGCGATTTGTTTTAAATTCCCTCCCCGGCCTTTGAGTTGAACCTTCATCCAGACATTCGTCCCCGTCAACCCTGATCTGAACAAGCCCCCGAACATGGCGAACAGTTTCTCGATCCTGGTATTTCTGGAGATCAGAACCGCATCAAATTCGGGATTTTGGGTATCGCTGAGATTCAATGTCCCCATGATCAGCACTTGATCGAGCTTGGGCTGGCCGATGGCCAGTCTTTTCGTTTCCAGCACCCGATCCTTGAAAGTCAATTTACCGGCCACCTCCGGAAGCTTCCAGGGT
>CBDVDB010000323.1:0-2718 GCA_965372625.1 uncultured Nitrospinaceae bacterium | reverse complement strand
GAGGCTCCGCTTATTTTTTGCGTTTGGTTTTGGCTTTTTTGGGTTTGCCGTGGTGTTCGGTGGTAACGGTGGTGTAGATGCCGCCGCGCACGTAAAACTCGCCTTCGACCTGCATCCACCTCGGCCGGCAGGCGGCCACCAGGTCGTCCAGAATCTTGTTGATGACCGCCTCGTGAAACGCCCCCTCGTTCCGATACGACCACAAATACAGCTTGAGCGACTTCAACTCGATGCATTTCGTGTCCGGCACGTAATGGATATCGATATGGGCGAAATCCGGCTGGCCGGTGCGCGGGCACAGGCAGGTGAACTCCGGACACTCCATATTGATCTCGTAATCCCGGTCCGGGTACGGGTTGAGGAACACCTCCAGCTCATTAGACGCTTGTTTTTTCATGATTTACGGATTTTTTGAAGTTTTTTTGAATATTTTCGGCTCGCGGCCTTGTTTTTCGGTTCTGCGGTTTTATATATGATACTATCATTAGCACTTTCGACCGGAGAGTGCTAATTCCTGACATCCCCAACCAGCCCAATTTTTGAAACTCGTTATTTTAAAAGGACTTAAGCACCCATCACTGGCGTTCACGTTTTGATTCAAAGCGTTAATTCAATAGTCATCAACTAATAATCGCAAGTTTATCACTAATTCAAGGAGTAGTTATGAAGATTCGTCCGTTGCAAGACCGCATTTTAGTCCAACCCATCAAAGAAAAACAAGTTCGCAAGGGTGGCATCATCATCCCCGATTCGGCGAAGGAAAAGCCGATCGAAGGCCGGGTTAAGGCTGTAGGCGCCGGCAAGGTGGGAGACGACGGCAAGCGCGTGAAGCCCGACGTCAAAATCGGCGACAAGGTGCTGTACAGCAAGTACGGCGGCACCGAGATCAAAATCGACGGCGAGGATCACCTGCTGATGCGGGAAGACGACATCCTCGGCATCGTCGAATAACCCGACCGAACCCAAAAAAATACAATTCATCTTATTGAAGGAGATTGAGATACATGGCCAAGCAAATTGTTTACGATGAAAAAGCACGACACAAGATTATGTCCGGCGTCAACCAGCTGGCGGACACGGTGAAGCTGACGTTGGGTCCGAAAGGCCGCAACGTGATCATCGACAAGAAATTCGGCTCGCCCGTCATCACCAAGGACGGCGTGACCGTGGCGAAGGAAATCGAATTGCAGGACCCGTTCGAGAACATGGGCGCACAGATGGTCAACGAAGTGGCGAGCAAAACCAGTGACAACGCCGGTGACGGCACCACCACGGCGACGGTTCTGGCGCAGGCAATTTTCCGCGAAGGTTTGAAAAACGTTACCGCCGGCGCCAACCCGATGGACATCAAGCGCGGCATCGAAAAAGCGGTAGCGGTGATCATCCCGGAAATCGCCAAACTGGCCAAACCGACCAAGGATAAAACCGAGATCGCCCAGGTCGGAACCATTTCCGCCAACCACGACACCGCCATTGGCGGAATCATTTCCGAAGCGATGGACAAGGTCGGTAAAGACGGCGTCATCACCGTGGAAGAAGCCAAGGGCATGGAGACGGAACTCGAAATCGTGGAAGGCATGCAGTTCGACCGCGGTTACCTGTCCCCCTACTTCGTTACCGATGCCGAGCGCATGGAAGCGGTGATGGAAGACGCTTACATCCTCCTGCACGAAAAGAAAATTTCCAACATGAAAGACCTGCTTCCCATCCTGGAAAAAGTAGCGAAAGGCGGCAAACCGCTATTGCTTCTCGCTGAGGATATCGAAGGCGAAGCGCTGGCCACCCTGGTGGTCAACAAACTGCGCGGCACCCTGAACGTGTGCGCCGTCAAAGCGCCGGGCTTCGGTGACCGCAGAAAAGACATGCTGAACGACCTCGCCATTCTCACCGGCGGCCAGGTGATCACCGAGGACATCGGCGTGAAACTGGAAAACGTGACGCTGGACGATCTGGGATCGGCCAAGCGCATCACCATCGACAAAGAGAACACCATCATCGTCGACGGTAAAGGCAAGGCTTCCGAGATTCAGGGACGGGTCAAGCAGATCCGCAACCAGATCGATGAAACCACCTCCGACTACGACCGCGAAAAATTGCAGGAGCGGTTGGCGAAACTGGTCGGCGGCGTGGCCATCATCAAAGTCGGTGCCGCCACCGAAACCGAGATGAAAGAAAAGAAAGCCCGCGTCGAAGACGCCCTGCACGCCACCCGCGCCGCGGTCGAAGAAGGCATCGTGGCCGGCGGCGGAGTCGCTTATCTCAGGTGTCTAAAGGCGCTCAACAAAATCGAGGGCGATCATGACTTCCTGCTGGGCGTCAAGATCATCCGGCGCGCGCTGGAGGAACCGATCCGCCAGATCGCGGCCAATGCCGGCGAAGAAGGCACCGTGGTCGTCGAGAAGGTTAAAACCCTGAAGGGCAACACCGGCTTCGACGCACGCACCGGCGAGTATGTCGACATGATCAAGGAAGGCATCATCGATCCGGCCAAGGTGGCCCGCACCGCACTGCAGAACGCGGCCAGTATTTCGGGACTCCTGCTCACCACCGAAGCGCTGATCACCGATCTTCCGGAAGAAAAGGAAGAGCATTCCCACGGCCCCGCCGGCGGCGGTATGGGCGGCATGGGCGGTATGGGCGGCATGGGCGGCATGATGTAATCACGCTTTCCATAAAGTTTGAAACACCCACCCCCGGTCTTCGGACCGGGGGTTTTTT